>CANQZL010000013.1 GCA_947628325.1 uncultured Bacilli bacterium | reverse complement strand
ATGAAAGGAATATAAAAGAATATCAAGACCCTTTTAAGGGTGTGTAGGTATAGAAGGCAGTTGGCCGACTAAAAAAGACTCCATGTGGAGTCAGCCAGTAATATGCCCTTATAGGGCTACATAAAAACCACTAGTTGAACTAGTGGATTTTTATTGGTTTTATGATATGATATTTATAGATTAGAGGGATGTCTTTTGAAGAAAAATGTTTTATTTGTTGTTGATGAAAGAATGATGGGGGGAATATCAGTACTTCTTGATGACATAATTAAAATGATAGATCGAAAAAATTTAAATATAGATGTTTTAGTTTTACATGATAGGGGAGATATGCTTAGTAATTTACCTGAAGATGTTAATGTATTGTTTGGTACTAAGTATTTTTCAGCAATAGATTTAACTATGAAACAAGCTTTAAAAACAAAGAATGTCGGTGTTATTTTTAGAAAGATTCGTACAGTTTTTGATTTAAAGACAGGATTTGTAAAAAAACAAATTGTAAAGCAACGTCAGAAAATGAAACTTAAACATTATGACATTGAAGTAGCTTTTAAAGATGGTTATACTGCAATATTTACAGCTATGGGAGATAGTGATATTAAATATCATTGGATTCAATATGATTATGGAATAGCTAATCCAAATAGTAAATATCCTAAGTTAATGAATGAAGTTTTAAATAAATTTGATAAAATTATTTCAGTTTCTGAAGGTATTAAGAATGATTTTAATGAAATATATCATATGAAAGATAAAGTTATGGTAATAGATAACTTAGTTAATGTTGATAGAATAAAAGAGCAATCTTTAGAAAAGTGTGATCTTAAATTAGATAAAAATTTATTTAATATCATTTGTGTCGGTAGAATAGCTAATGGACATAAAGGCTATGATAGATTAGTAGATGCTATAGGTAAATTAGATATGGAAGGTTTATTTGATAATTGTATTTTAAGAATATATGGAGATGGACCAGATAAGGAAGCATTACAAAATCAAATAAATAGTTTAGGATTAAAAGATAAGGTATTATTAATGGGAAAAGTTAATAATCCATATAAATATTATAAAGGTAATGATTTATTTATATTGCCTTCACGATATGAGGCTTTTGGTTTAGTAATAGTTGAAGCTTTAACTTTAGGAGTACCTGTTTTAGTAACAGAAAATGGTGCTACTAAAAAGTTAGTCAATAAAAATTATGGAGTAATAGTTGAAAATGTTGATTATGCAATTTATGAAGGTTTAAAAAATTTAATTGTAAATCGTCAACAAGTAGACACTTTTAAAAAGAATTTATTAAAATATAAATATGATAATGATATAATATTAAAAGATTTAAATAAATTATTTAAATAGGTGATATTTTATGCGTAAAAATAAAAATTATAATAAAAGAAGTACTTCAAATATAGTTTTTAGTATGTTACTAACTATTGTGATATTTTTAATTTTTTGTTTGTTATTGTTAACACTAATTAAATTAAATATTCTTCCTTTGAAATATTTATTATTATTAACTGGAGTAATTTTATTATTTGACATTATTTCTGTAATACTTATTTGGTGTAGAAGAATATGGAAAAAGGTTTTAGGTGGTGTAATTGCAATTTCAATAGGAATTATTTCAGTTTTTGGAATTGTAAATATTAATAAAACTTATGGTTTATTAGATGATATTACAACGTTAATTGAAGAACACGAATTAACTTATTATATCTTGGTAAAAAATGATACAACATATAAAACATTGGATGATTTAAAAGGTCTTAAAAATGGAATATTAGATAATAATAAAGACAATGTTAAGAAGTATTTTAAGAGCAAAGTTGATTTTTCTTATGTTGAATATGCTAGTATAGGTTATTTGATGATGGGGTATCAAAATAATGAAATTGATGTTATTACAGTAAGTAGTGATATATATGAAATAATTAAGGAAAATTATCCTGATATAATAACAAATTTAAGAAAATTAGAAGAAGCTACTGTTAAAACTAAAGTAACTGATTCTTCTTTGTATAAGTTTAATGCGTATGAACCTTTTATAATATATGTAAGTGGGTATGATGTTCCTAATAATTTCCCAATAAATGGTCGTAGTGATGTCAATATTTTATTAGTAGTAAATCCTAATACTAATAAAATATTATTAGTAAATACTCCTAGAGATTATTATGTTCAAATTCATAATACAAATGGTTTAAGAGATAAGTTAACTCATGTTGGATATTATGGAATAGATCAGTCTGTTTCAACATTAGAAGATTTATATGATATTGAAATAAATCGATATGTTATAGTAACGTATGATGCTGTAGTCAATTTAGTTAATGCTATAGATGGTATTGATGTATATAGTGATAAAACTTTTGTTACTTCACATAATAAATATTATATAAAAGAAGGCATGAATCACTTTAATGGTAATCAAGCTTTAGCATTTAGTCAAGAAAGATATGCTTATACAACTGGGGATAGACATCGTGGAGAAAATCAACAAGCAGTTATATCTGCTATAATAAATAAAATATCTAAGAATAAAAAATATTTATTGGAATATAATAATTTATTAGAATTACTATCTCACTATACATCTACTAATGCGAAGATTGAAGATGTACAGTCTATTTTGAAAAAACAAATAAATACTTTAGCTTCATGGGATGTAGAAACAATTGGTGCAGATGGTAAGGGAGAAGAAAATGTAACATTTACTTATCCTAATTCAAAAGCATATGTTATGGTACCTGATGAAAACTCTGTCAATGAGGTAAAAAATAAAATAAAAAATATAATGGAAAACTAAGTCAGTATTTGACTTTTTTTCTTTCTATTATTTACTTTTATTATTTAATATGTTAAGATTTTATAGGGTAGAGATGGAAACAGGGTGGTTTGGATGAAAAAAAATAATATTTTTTTTATAGTATTAATTTCATTAATACTAATATTAGGTTTATATACTTTAGTGAGAGAGCAAAAAGTTTTTTCTTCAGCAGAAAATAGAAATTTTACACTGTTTCCTCATTTGACATATAAATCTTTTTTTAATGGAGATTATCAAACAAATCTTGAAAATGCTTTATCAGATCAATTTGTGGGAAGCGAAACTATAAGGATTAATTATAATAATTTATTAGATGTATCTTCTTTTTTAGATGTTAAAGATAAAATATGTAAAGGTGATTATTATAATATGGGATCATCAAGGTATATTTATGATTGCGATGATTATTTGATATTTAAACCTAGTTATTTATATGAAAAAACTAAAAATATAATTTTAAAGAATATAGAAAGTTTTAGTAAATTAAATGAAAAAATAGATACTTATTATTATTTTGTTAACAATTCAGCAGTATATGATTTTAAAACTAATTCTAATTCTATTGATGTTCCATCATTCATAAAGGATAATATGACAGGGGAATATAAATTAGATTATTTAAAAATAAATAGTTATGAAGACTTTAAAAATTATTTTTATAAAAATGACCATCATTGGAATTATAAAGGATCTTATCAGGGATATAAAGATATAATAAATATGATAGCACCTAAAGATAAAATTAAGAAACCTGTTGAAGAAGTACGCTTTGATGACATAAGTTTTTTTGGCTCTCATGCAAGAACAACGAGATTTTTTGAATTTAAAGATATCGTAAGTGCATATAAATTTGATTTGGCTAAGCATGAAACTTATGTTGATGGTAAAGAAAAAAGTTATGGAAATAAGGATATCTTTTTTGAACATGAGTATGAAACGGATGATTATATTAATTTCTATGCTAAATTTTATGGTGATGATTATGCTGAAGTAATTTTTGATTTTAACAAACCAAAAAAAGATAATTTATTAATTATTAGTAATTCATTTAGTAATGCAGTTAATGAACTTATTGCTTCTCATTTTAATAAGACGTATGTCTTGGATGGCAGACATTATTATGATTATGCTAATGAAAATATGGATGTAATGGATTATATTAAGAAAAATGATATAGATAAAGTTTTATATATAATGGATTATTATTTTTTAGAAAATGAATTAGCTAGAATGGGATTGGAGGAATAATTATGCTTTTTAGTAGTATGACATTTTTATTTATATTTCTTCCTTTAGTTATTTTTGTTTATTTTATAGCTGATAATAGAATTAAAAATTATGTGTTACTTGTAGCATCTTTAATATTTTATTCATGGGGTGAACCAAAATATATTATTTTAATGATACTATCTATTATAGTTAATTATTTGCTAGCTTTAATGATTGATAAATTTAAAAAAAAGAAGCTTAAAAAAATTATTTTAATAGTTAGTATTGTATTTAATATAGGATTGTTGTTTACTTTTAAATATTTTGACTTCTTTGCCAGAAATGTTAATAATTTTTTTGATTTGAAAATTCCATTTTTAAATTTAACTTTGCCTATAGGAATTAGTTTTTATACTTTTCAAATACTTTCCTATGTAGTAGATGTTTATAAAGGTGATATAAAAGTACAAAAAAATATTTTTATATTAGGAACTTATATAGCTTTATTTCCTCAATTAATTGCTGGTCCAATTGTTAGGTATTCAACTATAGAAAAACAATTAGTAAAAAGAGAACATAGTTTTTCTAAAGTATGTGATGGTTTAAGAAGATTTTTAGTTGGTTTTATAAAAAAGGTTTTAATTGCGAATAATGTAGCTTTAATTGCTGATACTATTTTTAATAGTAATAATATTGCTAATTATGGAGCTGGTATTTTATTAATAGCTTTATTATCATATACAATACAGATTTATTACGATTTTTCAGGATATAGTGATATGGCAATTGGTTTAGGAAAGATATTTGGTTTTGACTTCTTAGAAAACTTTAATTATCCTTATAGTTCTTTAAGTATTACTGATTTTTGGCGTAGATGGCATATTTCTTTATCTAGCTGGTTTAGAGATTATGTTTATATTCCTTTAGGAGGAAATAGATGTAGTAAAATAAAATGGATATTTAATATATTGGTAGTTTGGTTACTTACAGGTTTTTGGCATGGAGCTAGTTGGAATTTTATAATATGGGGATTTTATTATGCTGTAATACTATTAATTGAGAAATTATTTTTACATAAAATACTTGATAAATTACCTAAAGTTATAAGATTTATATATATGTTTATTTTAGTTAACATTGGTTGGTTAATATTTAGAGTAGAAAATTTAAAAAAGTTGCATATTGTAATTAAAAATATCTTTAGTTTTAAAGCTTCTAATTATGTAAGTTTTTTATTAGAATATCATTCTTTAATTAATAATATTATTTTCTTGATACTAGGGTTAATCTTTATGTTCCCAATTGTAAAAGTATTTAAAAAATTTGAAAATAATAAAATATATGGAATTATTAGAGATATAGTTCTTATTGGATTATTTTTGATATCTTTATGTTCACTAATTAATAATTCGTATAATCCTTTTATTTATTTTAGATTTTAATAGTAACTAATTATTAAACAAAATTAATAATTAGTTTTTTAAAGTATAGGGATTTATGGTATAATTCTAATATAAGAGAGGTTTATTATATGAAGAAAATTAAACTAAGTGTAATTGTACCTTGTTATAATGTTAGTAATTATGTTTCAAAAAGTATAAGTAGTTTATGTGAACAAACATTAAAAGAAATAGAAGTAATAGCAATTAATGATGGTTCTACTGATAATACGCTTGAAGTATTAAATAGTCTTGCTAAAAAATACACTAATTTAAAAGTTATTGATAAGAAAAATGAAGGTGTATCTGTTGCTCGTAATAAAGGACTTGATATAGCAAGTGGGGAGTATATTGGTTTTTTAGATAGTGATGATTGGGTAAAAAAAGATTGCTTTATGAAACTTTACAATAAAGCAAAAGAAGAAGATTACGATATAGTTTGTTGTGATACGACTGCTGTTTATCCTGATCATGAAATGGTAATTAAAAGTAATGTTAAAGAAGATAATGACTCTGTTAAGAATCTTATGGTTAATGGATATGCAGTAATATGGAATAAGATATATAAAAAAGAACTATTAGATGATATTAGGTTTAAAAAAGGAATAAGCTTTTGTGAAGATGTATTATTTTTATTTATGGTTTATTCAAGAATTAAAAAAATTGGTGTTGTAGATGAATCACTTCATTATTATTTACAAAGAGAAGGATCATTAACATATGTGTATGATAAAAAATTATATCAATTAATAGATAGTTTAGATAATGTAATTGATTTTTATAAAAAAGAAAAAAAATATGATGAATACTATGAAGAATTAGAATACTCTTATGTTAGATATTTGTTAGCTACTTTTGTAAAAAGACTAGCTAAAACAAAAAATAAAGAAGAATTTAAAAAGGGTGTTAAATTTGTTCAAGTAAAAGTACAAGAAAAGTTTCCTAATTATAAAAATAATAAATATTTAAAAGGAAATAAAAAGGGATTGTATTTAAAATATTTTAATCCTTTTGTTGCTAATGTGATTTTTATGTTAGAAAAAAACAAAATGAATTAAGGTGAATAAATGAAAAAAGTAATGTTTATTGCCAGTACAGGTGGACATTTGAATGAACTATTACAATTATCTTCTTGTTTTAAAGATTATGATTATACTTTAATTACAGAAAAGACAAAAAGTAATTTAGGTTTAAGAAACAAATACCCTAAAAGAGTTCATTATATTATATCAGGAACTTATACAACATTTTGGGCTAAAATAATTTATCCTTTTAAATTATTTGCAAATTGTTGGATATCTTTGTTTTGGATGTTAAAACTAATGCCTGATGTTGTAGTGACAACGGGTTCTCATAATGTAGGACCAATGTGTTGTTTAGCTAAATTATTTGGTAAAAAAGTGATATTTATTGAAACTTTTGCAAATAGTACAAGTCCAACAAGGGCAGGAAGACTAATATATAAATTTGCTGATGTTTTTATTGTTCAATGGGAAAGTATGCTTAAATTTTATCCCAAAGCAATATATGGAGGCTGGATTTTCTAGGAGGTTATCGTATGATATTTGTTACATTAGGTACACAAGATAAACCATTTAAAAGGTTATTGGACGTTATTCAAAAAGAAATTGATAAAGGTAATATAAAAGATAAAGTAATAGTTCAGGCAGGGTGTACTAAATATTCTTCTAAAGATATGGAAGTCTTTGATTTGATTCCAATGGAAAAATTTGATGAACTAATAAGTAAATGTGATTTGTTAATTACTCATGGTGGTGTTGGGAGTATTATTGCTGGATTAAAGAATAATAAAAAAGTAATTGCAGCAGCAAGATTAGCTAAATATGGAGAACATATTAATGATCATCAAACTCAAATTATTGAAAATTTTGATCAGGCAGGCTATATAATAGGCTTAAATAAAGAATTAACTAATTTATCTAATGCTTTAGAAAAGGTCAAAAAATTTAAACCAAATAAATATAAATCTAATACTGAAAATATGATTAAGTTAGTACAAAGTAAAATAGAAGAATTGGTTGGTGATTAAGGTGAACGATAATAAAATTGATTTTGTTATTATGTGGGTCGATGGTAGTGATAGAGAATGGTTAAAAGAAAAAAATAAGTATTCTGAAGAGAAAACAAATATTGATGATGCTATTAATAGGTACAGAGATATTGGGACATTAAAATATTGGTTTAGAGGTGTAGAGAAATATACACCTTGGGTTAATAAGATACATTTTGTTACATGGGGACATATTCCAGATTGGTTAAATGTAGATAATCCTAAATTAAATATTGTCAATCATAAAGATTTTATTCCTGAGAAGTATTTGCCAACATTTAGTGCTAATCCAATAGAGCTTAATTTACATAGAATAAAGGGTTTGGCTGAACAATTTGTTCTATTTAATGATGATATGTTTATTTTAAATGAGTTATCTCCAGAATATTTCTTTAAAGATAATTTACCATGTGATTATTGGAAAGAAAATCCTTTTGAAACAGAAAAAGAAGGAAGTAATTTTTTTGATCATATTATATTAAATGATTTATTTGTAATTAATAAAAATTTTGATAAGAGGGAAGTTATAAAAAAGAACTTAGGGAAAGTTTTTAACGTTAAATATGGAAGAAGTAATGTAAGATTTTTAATGTTAAATAGGTGGAAATATTTTACGGGTTTTATTTGTCCACATACAGCTAATCCATATTTAAAGTCTTCTTATAAAGATATTTGGGATAAGGAGTATGAAATATTAGATAATGCTTGTTCACATAAGTTTCGTCATATTTTAGATGTTAATCAATGGGTTATTAATTGGTGGCAAATGTGTCAAGGTAATTTTAGTGTGAAATCGAATAAAAATGTAGGTAAATATTTTACCTTAAAAAATTATGAAGGAGATTTAAAAGATTATATTTTAAGTGATGATTCAACGATTGTTTGTATAAACGATACAGATAAAGATATTGATTTTGAAAAAGCAAAGAAGGGAATTATTGAAATATTTGAAAAAAAATTATCTGAAAAGTCTTCATTTGAAAAGTAAAAGAGGTTTTAGTAATGGAAAATTCTAGAAAAAGTAATGTAATGAGAAATATGATTGTTGGTACTTTTTTTCAAATAGTAAGTTTAGTACTTGGATTTGTTAATAGAACATTTTTTATAAAATTGTTAAGTACAGAGTATTTAGGGGTAAATAGTTTATTTACGAATATTTTAACAATTCTTTCTTTTGCTGAGTTGGGTATTGGAAATGCTATTGTTTATAATTTATATAAACCAATTGCAAAAAATGATGAAAAAAGAATTAATTTATTGTTAAAATTTTATAGAAATGTATATTCATTGATTGGAATAATAATGCTAGTAACTGGTTTATTATTAATTCCTTTTATTCCTTATTTAATTGAAGAAATGCCTAATATTAGTGAAAATATTTATATTATATATGTATTATTTCTATTAGATACAGTTATTTCATATTTCTTTACATATAGAACTGCTATTATAACGGCTGATCAAAAAAACTATATTGTTATTAGAACAACTTATTCTTTTAAAGTAGTATTAATTATCTTACAAATATTAGTATTATATTTAACAAGAAATTATTATTTATATGTAATATTACAATTAATTTGTACTTTATTAACATATATCTATTTATCTTGTGTTTCAAAAAAGATGTATCCATTTTCGAAGAAAATGCCTAAGGAGGATTTGCCTAAAAAAGAGCAAAAATCAATATTTAGTAATGTAAAAGCTTTATTTGTTTATAAGATAGGTTCGGTTGTTTTAAATGGAACTGATAGTATTATAATTTCAAGATATATTGGTTTGGTAGCTTTAGGATTATATTCAAATTACTATTTATTGGTAAGTGCTTTAACACAAATTTTGTCGCAAATATTTAATGCTTTTACTGCTAGTATAGGTAATTTAATTGCTCATAATGAACATAAAAAGACGCAGCAAGTTTTTAATCAGTTATTTTATTTTACAATTTTTATTTATGGAATAAGTGGTGGCTGTTTATATTTCCTTTTAAATGATTTTATAACAATTTGGCTTGGTAAAGAATTTTTATTGTCTAATATTGTAGTATTTGCAATGGTATTACATTTTTGTGTTAATGGGATTCAATTTGCTTCATTTACCTATCGACAAACGGCAGGTTTATTTAAGGAATTTAGATGGTCGCCTATTTTAGCTAGTATTACTAATATCGTCTTGTCAATTGTTTTAGCTAAAGTAATGGGACTTAGTGGAATTTTGTTTGCTACTTCGGTATCAAGATTAATAACAGCAGGATGGATAGATCCTTATGTAGTATATAAAAAAGTATTAAATGAAAAAGTATATAAATATTTTTTGAAATATTTAAAATATATTATTTTAGTTACGATTTCACTTATTCCATCATATTTTATATCTAAATATTTATGTGCTTATAATATTGGACTATTTATAGTAAAAGGCTGTTTATTAGTAGTATCATTTAGTATTATGTTTTTACTTTTCACTTATAAATCTGAAGAATTTAAATCATTAAAAGATATTGGTACTAATATGTTAAAAAAAGTATTTAGGAGAGTATAAATGAAAAAGGAAAAAATTATTTTTTATTCATATAATTTAGATATTGGTGGTATTGAAAGAGCAATATTAAATTATATTAAATATATTGATAAGTCAAAATATGATATTACTTTAATGTTATTTAAAAAAGAAGGAATATATTTAGATGAAGTACCTAAAGATGTAAAAGTTATAGGATTTAATGTTTGTGAAAGTAAAAATGTATTGATTAGAAAAATGGTAAATTTTTTTAAACTATTATATTTTAGTATTAAATATTACCATAAATTTTATTTTAGTGCTTCTTTTACAACAACTTTAAATAGTGGTTCTATTTTATCTAGAAAATTTTCTAAGAATAATGCAATTTGGTTTCATGGAAATTATTGGGATAATAAAGAAGAAGGGGAAAAATTTTTAAAAAGGTATCAAGTAAAAAAGTTTAAAAAAATAGTTTTTGTTTCTAATAAATCAAAAGAAAAATATCTTGATATGGTACCAGATACAAAACAAGATTTATATGTTATAAATAATTTGATTAATATTGAAGAAATTGCAGAAAAAAGTAAAGAAAAAGTAAATGTAATTAAAAGAAAGACAACTTTATTAAATGTGGGTCGTCATGAAGAAGCACAAAAGCAATTACATAGGTTATTTCAAGCATGTAAGCGATTGCTTAATGAGGGGTATGATTTTGATTTATGGTTAGTTGGTGATGGTCCTGATAAAAAAGAGTATGAGCATTATGTAAAAAAATTAAATATCGAGGATAATGTTTCTTTTTGGGGAAAACAAAACAATGTCTTTCCCTATTATAAATTATGTGATGCTGTAGTCTTATCTTCAAATACGGAAGGAAATCCTGTTGTCTTTTTAGAGACAAAAGTAATGCATAAACCTATAATTACGACTAATGTTTCGGATGCTATGACGGAAATTGGGGAAGATTATGGAATTGTTACAAATATAGATGATGAAGATTATTATTTGGGCTTAAAAAGGTTCTTAGATAAAGGTTTTAAAATAAAAAAGAATTTTGATCCTTATGAATATAATAAAAATCAATTAAAAGAATTATATAAAGTTATAGAAAAGTAGGTGGATTATGCCAAAAATATCAGTAATAGTACCAGTTTATGGCGTAAAAAAATATATTGTAAAATGTCTTAATAGTATAGTTAATCAAACATTTAAAGACATAGAAATTATTGTGATTAATGATGGTACTAAAGATAATTCTATTAAATTAATTGAAGATAACTTTAATGATAAGAGGATAAAGATTATTAATAAAGAGAATCAAGGAGCTGCTATAGCACGTAATTTAGGCATTGAAAAAGCTAAAGGAGAATATTTGTTTTTTGTTGATAGTGATGATTTTATTGAACTTGAAACATTAGAGAAAATGTATGATGAGGTAATAACAAAAAATTGTGATTTAGTAATTTGTGATTACTATAAATACTTTGAAAATGGCGAAAAAACACATATTCCAATTGTTCCTTTTTATAATGAAAATGATCAAAAGAGCGTAACTATTGCAATGCCAGGACCTGTATGTAAATTAATAAAAAAAGATATATTTGATAATTATAAATTGAAATTTTTGGAAAATAAAATTTTTGAAGATAATGCTATAATGCCCTTTGTTTGTGCTATAGCTAAAAAGATATCTTATATACAAAAACCATATTATTTTTATTTACAAAGAGAAGGATCTTATTTAAATAGAAAAGACTATAATAAAAAATGGGAAGATATTTTCTATTCTTTAGATTTTATGTTTAAATTATTTGAACAAAATGGTATAATAGATATGTTTTATGCTGAAGTTGAATACATTTATATAGAGTATTTACTTCATGCAGCAAATTTAAGATTTATAAGGTATGAAGAAGCTTATGGTAATATAATTAGAGTTTCTAAAGTTATAAAAAATAAGTTTCCTAAATGGAGGAATAATAAATATTATAAAAAATGTAATATTAAGTATAAAATAATATGTAATTTATTTTATTATAAGTGTATTAAAATGTGTAAAATATTATTGCGTATTAAGTAGGATGTGAAATAATGCAAAATATTAAATCAAAAAAAACTAAAAGAATATTATTAAATATTTTACTTGGATATATGATAATTCAACCATTATTTGATATATATTGGTTGTATAAGGATGAAGTAATAAATATATTTAAATTTTCACCAGCTACTATTATTAGAATGGCTATTATGTGTGTTTTATTTTTATTTGCATTTTTGTGGTGGAAAAATAAAAATAAATATAAGTATTTTATAGGTTTTAGTTCTATTTTTATAATTTATTCGATTTTTCATCATATAAATTCGTTAGCTTTTTCGGTACCATATGGTAATTTCGATAATTATTCAACAATAAAAGAGTTATTTTATGTAATTAGAATGATAATGCCTTTATTAATGATTTTTGTTACATATGAATTTAAAATAACACCTAAGCGCTTAAAAACAATAGTTGTTTGGGTAGCATTTATATTTTCAAGTATAATGATAATATCAAATTTTTTTGAATTTGCACTTTCATCATATGGAGATGTATCATCTAATGTAGTTGTTAATTTTTTCAAGTGGTTTAATAAAGATACATATGTTAATTATACATATTTAGAAGTTGCTTCAAAAGGTATTTTCCATATGGCAAATCAAGTTAGTGGTGTATTAGTTATGTTACTACCAATTTTATTAGTTATCTTTTTCAAAAAAAGTAATTTTATAAATGGTCTAGTAATATCAATGACTATTCTAGCAATGATGATGCTTGGTACAAGAGTAGCATCTCTAGGTTGGTTAGCAATTCTTTTAGCTATGGTTATCTTTTATTTGTTTTTTTGCTTTGTTAAAAAGAGTATAAAATTTAATATAAAATCCTTAATATTTATAATCCTTAATATAATTTGTTTCTCTATTATTTTACCATATTCACCTGTAATGAATAGAACATATATACAGGATAATACAGAAATGATAGAAGATGGTTTAGAAGATAATAATATTAATGAAGAAGTAAGTAAGTTTAAAGAGGCAATTGCTAAAAAAGAAGCAGCTGCTAAGACTGAAGAAGAATTTGAAGAAATAAAAAAGGAAAAGATTGCTGTAATTGAGAAGTATAAAGATTTTTATGGCTTTGATGCTGAATATATTGATAAAATATATAATTATGAAGAAGATAGTGATTTCTGGTTAGATATGATGGATATTCCTTTTGAGGAAAGAGCTGATCATAGACAACTTAAACAATTAATTACTAAAAGGATTATTTCTTTAAATAATAATTATAAAGATTATATTATTGGTATGTCTTTTACAAGATTACGAAATGCTCCTTGCTATATGGAAAATGATATTTATGTACATATGTATTCTATTGGAATAGTAGGTATTTTAATATTTATTTGTCCTTATTTAGTTATATTACTTTATGGAATATTTAAGGTATTTACTAAATATAAAGAAAAATTTACATTTTTTAATATAAGTTTACTATTTAGTATTGCATTAACCTTTTTAGCTGGAATGTTAAGTGGAAATGTATTTGATGAATGGATTTGTACTTTATTTTTAGGCTTAATATGTGGAAGTCTTTTATATAATTTAAATAGGGAGAAGAAAACAATAAAATAATTTCTGTTTTATTGTTTTCTTTTAAATGTTTATCATTAATGTTATAATTTAAATAGTATTTAATTACTATTAATTATTTGAGGTGCATTATGAAATATAACTTATATGATTTTGATGGAACAATTTATGATGGTGATTCAGGTTTTGATATAGTAATGTTTGCTATATCTAAAAATCCTAAAGTATTATTAAGTCTTATAGCTTCTTTAGGTACGGTAATTTTATTTTTATTTGGATTACGTACTAAAGAAGAAGCTAAAAATAAAGTTTTTTCTTTCTTAAAATATTTTCCTAATACTTCAGAATTTGTTGAAGAGTTTTGGATAAAAAATGAACATAAAATAAAAGATTTTTGGAAAAAGAAAAAAGATCATAAAAATGATATTATAATTTCAGCTTCTGGATATTTTTGGTTAAATCCAATAGCTAAGAAATATAAAGTAGGGGGATTAATAGCAACAGAAATAGATCCTCATACAGGAATAATTAAGGATAATAATTGTCATGGTAAAGAAAAAGTTTTAAGATTTAAAGAAAAGTTTCCCAAAGCTATTATTAGTAAAATGTATACTGATTCTATTAATGATTTACCTTTAATAGAAGAAGCTAAAGAAGGCTACTTGGTTAAAAAGAATAAAATATATAATTATTATGAATATAAACCTAATTTTATAGTTAGATTTTGGCGTTGGGGTTGGGGGATTTATCATAAAAATGAAGAATTATGGAATTATTTAATAGTTGGTTTTTTGACTACTATTGTAAATATTGGGATTAAATGGTTACTTTTATTTACAATTTTAAATGCTGATAATGGGGTGCAATTACAATTATCTATTATACTTTCGTGGATAGTAGCAGTAATTTTTGCTTATTTTGCTAATAGAATATTTGTTTTTAAAAGTAAGAATGAAAATATCTTAAAAGAAATGACTCAGTTTTTTGGTGCAAGAATTTTAACTTTAATAATGGAAATGTTAATTATGTGGTTCTTTGTAACTTTATTAAAGTTAAATACAGATATGTGGATAATGATTTGGACAATAGTTACTCAGATATTAATTATAATATTTAATTATATTTTTAGTAAAATGTTTGTTTTTAAGAAGAAGTAAATTCTTCTTTTTTTAATAAGATTTTTATTTTTTTATTAAATAGAAATGTTATAATATAATTAAAGAATAATATAGATTTTTTATTAAGGGAGATGAATCTTATGTATAAGATAGTTGATGGCAATAAAGCTTGTGCGGATGTAGCTTATTTATTTAGTGAAATAGCTAGTATATATCCAATTACTCCTAGTAGTCCAATGGCTGCTGAGGTAGATGTTTTAAGTCATACAGACAAAAAAAATATTTTTAATGATAATGTAAGAGTAGTAGAAATGCAAAGTGAAGCAGGAGCAGCAGGAACAATGCATGGAGCTTTACTTGCTGGAAGTTTAGCAACAACATTTACAGCTAGTCAAGGTCTACTTTTAATGATACCTAATATGTATAAAATGGCTGGTGAATGCTTACCA
>CANQZL010000012.1 GCA_947628325.1 uncultured Bacilli bacterium | reverse complement strand
CCTTTACTTATTACATCGAATATTGAAGTACCTTTTTCTTGAGCTTCTTCAGCCAATTTATTTAAAGTAGCTTCTCCTATCCCACGTTTTGGAACGTTGATTACTCTTCTTAAACTTATTTCATCATTATTATTTTGGATTAGTCTTAAATAACAAATTAAATCTTTAATTTCTTTTCTAGAATAGAAATAATAACTACCAACTACTTTATAAGGAACGTTAGATTTTAAAAACATTTCTTCAACAAGTCTAGCTTGTGCATTAGTACGATATAATACAGCAATATCACTTTTATTATATCCTTCATCTAATAACTTTTTAATCTCATCTAAAACTAATTGGATTTCATGTCTTCCATCATAAGCTCTTAAATATTTTATCTTAGTTCCATCACCATTCTTACTCCATAAGTTTTTTTCTTTTCTTTCTTTATTATTTTTAATAACTGAATTAGCAGTATCAAGAATTTTCTTAGTAGAGCGATAATTTTCTTCTAGGGGAATAACAACAGCATTTTTATAGTCTTTTTCAAAATTTAAAATGTTTCTAAAGTTAGCTCCTCTAAACATATATATAGATTGATCAGGATCACCAACTATAAAAATATTTTTATATTTTCTAGCTAATAATTTAGATAATTTATATTGTACTTCATTTGTATCTTGATATTCATCTATTAAAATATATTTAAATCGATCCTGATAACTTTCTAAGATGTCTTTATTTTCCATAAAAAGTTTTACTGGTAGTCTTAATAAATCATCAAAATCAACTGAATTATTCTTCTTTAAAATATCCATATATTCATAATAAATATTTTTAACAATTTTATCTTCAGGTGTCTTAAATAAGTTTTCTACTTCATCATTGGTAAGCATATCGTTTTTAATACTACTAATTCTATTACGAACATAGGCTGGACTTATTTCTTTAGGGTTATAGTCACTATCTTTCATTATTTTCTTAATAATTGATATTACATCATCACTATCGACTATAGAAAAATTTCTATCAAGTCCTAAATATGGGGCATTTTCTCGTATTATTCTTACTCCTAAAGAGTGAAATGTTCCAACATAAGCATTGTTATTAGGAACAAGTTTTTCTAGTCTTTCACGCATTTCTTTTGCAGCTTTATTAGTAAAAGTAATGGCTAAAATATTATATGAAGAAATACCTTGATCTATTAAATAAGCTATTCTAGTTGTTAATACTCTTGTTTTACCTGAACCAGCTCCTGCTAAGACTAAGCAAGGTCCTTCAATATGTTTAACTGCTTCTAATTGTTTATCATTAAGTCCTTTTAAATAATCCATGTTGTGTCCTGCTTTCTGTAATAATTATATCATATACATAGATTATTTGATATAATTTATATCATAAATGTAAACTTTTGTTCGATAATAACTTTATTAATAAATTATGCAAAAAAAGAAGAATTATTTAATTCTCCTTTTATAGATATTCCATAATAGCTACATTTTTTTCTAGTTTAATTACTAAGTCTTCACTATCATATTTAGAGAAGATTTCATCAAATTTATTTGAATCTAGTAAAAACATACTATAGAATTTAACAAAAGCATCTACATAATTAGTTACACCTAAGCCTTTTAAATAACTTATATTAGATGTTACTAATTCTTCTTTCTCATTTAGTATATTTAATACTTCTTGAGGAAGGTTTTCATTAAGTAGTTCAATTGTCTTTTCATCAAATCCTAAATCTCTTAAATAATTCATTATCTAGAACCTCCTCTTACGTTATTGTCGTCTCCGTTACTTATTGCAATAATTTTGCTAATTGTGTCTTCATTTTGACGTAAGTTATAAAGCAATGATACGAGAAGGATTTCTTTTTCTTTACCAACTACAGGTTGATTATGAGATACTAACATATCAACAAGTAAGCTTAAATTTCTTTCAATTTTATTTTTAGAAATACTTATATCTGATATTTTATATGTATGTTGTCCTGCTATTGTAACTTGTAGTTGTTCTTCTATTTCATTTAATAAATCATTTTTTATAGATGCAGCTTCATTAGTTAACTCTAAATCTTTGAAGGTTGTTGTTTTACCATAATATTCATCTAATGTATTAATTAAACTTTCTACAAATTCTTCATCACCAATTAGGCTTGGTAATAAGTGATTTATTTTTTCTCTATTAGAAGGAATATATGATTGAATATCTGTTTGATATATGTCTTGGAATTCTTTAAAGTCTACTAAAGCTTTTTTAAATACAGTTTGTCCTTCATCATCATAAATAGATTCGCCTTTTTCTTTTAAGAATCTAATTCTTCCTAATAATGGATCAGTTTCAAATGATAAAACTTCTGGATTAGTTGTAAAAATATCTTCTAATCCTTCTTCAATGATATCATCTATACCAAACATTAAGTCTCTTGGAGCTCTCCAGAAAACATTTAAAGCATATTTACCATTTTTTCTTAAAATACTAATGTAATAGTTTTTAAGTATTTCAGCATCTTCAGCAATATTCTTAGATTCTAAAAGTAATGGCATATTATTTGCTTTTTCTTTATCATCTAATTCATATCCAGAATTATTTAATAGTTCAAGATTCTGGGCATATCTAACTATATTATTTTGAATCATACCAATATTTTCATCATTTACTTTTTCACCAATACTATCCATAGCACTTATTCTATCATCTATGATGGTATATGAATTTGTAAAGATATTTGTATTTTCAATTATTTCTTTTATTTTATACTCACTTATTCCTTTAGCTCTAAGTAAAGTAATTTTTTTATTTAATTCTTCATCTATTAAAGGCAAATAGTTATCTTGTAATTTATATGAAACATTATCATTTATATTTAAAGAACGTAATAACTCATAATTTTCGTCTATTTCTTTTGGACTAACTAATTTTATTTTAGATATTAGTTCTGAAATAGGCATAGTATTATTTGCTTCTAATTTATTTATATCTAAACCTATTTTATTAAGATATTCTTCATCTGTCTCTATAGGTTCGCTTGTTTCTTTTTCTTCTTCACTATTAATTTGTTTATTTATTTCTTCTATAATGCCTTCATCTTCTCGAATTGTTTCATCAGTTACTTCAGACTTTTCAGGTTCTTTTGCTTCTTCTGGTTCTTCTTTAGTTTCAGGTTCATTAGCAATATTTAAAATAGAGAACAAATCATCATTGTTAGAATCTTCTTCTGGTTTAGTAAATAAATCGTTTGTTTCACTATTTTCTTCTTTATTAGTAAAATCGTATGCTGCATCTACTTTTTCTATATCATTTTCTTTTGCTGATGCATTACTATCAAGAGGATTAGTGAAATATTTATCATAATCATCTGTTTCTATAACAGGAAGAATTTGTGTTGATTCTTTTGGTTCAATAACCGGTTTAACTTCTTCTGGTTTTTCTTCTGCTGGTTGTTCTTCAGCTTCTGTTGAAGTTTCTACTTCTTCATGAACTTCTACTTCTTTTTCTTCAACATATTCATCATTCTTGTCAAAAGTATTAGGGAAGTTATTTTTTACTCGATCTTCATAGTCTATATCATACTCATAAAGTCCATCATCTGGGAACATTAATAGTTTTGCTAAAGTAGTAATCTCATCTTCAGAGAATAAGTTAAACTTTGAAATAACTCCTTTAACATATTTTGTAGATAATGCTTCTCTTTCGCTTTCATCTGAAGATAGACTTTGCTCTAACAATCCTGCTAAATTAGCTGCATCATTATAAGCATTTTCTAGTTTTTCTTCTAATTTTGTTTTGTTGTTTTCTAACTTTTGAATTTCATCTAAAGACAAGTCAATATTTTCTTGAATTTTTTCTATTTTTTCAGATAATTCTTTACTATATTCAGGAGCTTTTTCTTTTATAGTTTCTAGGATAGTCCCTATTTCTAAGTCAATACCGATATCTTTTAAAGATTGGAAAGTGTCATTGTTTAATTCACCAAATGTTGAACAAAATGCTTCTGATTGATTTGTAAAGATTTCTAGTTTTGTTTTTAGATCACTTTCTTCAAATTCATTTTGTTGCCTTTCCTTATTACTATTAGCAATTTCATTTTCAGTATTTGAAATGCGCTCCTTTAAATCAACTATTATTGTATTCTTTTCGCTATCTTTAAGATTGTATAATTTGTCTAATAAAGAAATATCTTTTTGTTTTAATCCTGTCATAGTTCACACCTCGCTATATTTTACCCCTAGTATTACAATATAAATTATAACAAAAAGTTACCAAAGTGTAAATCATTTATTTTAATAAATTTAATATATTTTTGCCTAACACCATAATTAAAACCTAAGAATATAATAAATTGTAAGTAGGAGGGATATTTTGAAAAAAATTATAATTATCTTAACAAGTTTAATTTTACTTGCTTTAATCGTTATCTTTGGGATGTTTATATTAAATAAAAATGGAAAAAAAGAAAAATTGACGACGATTAAATTAGCAGAAGTTACTCATAGTATGTTTTATGCACCACTTTATGTTGCAATAGAAAATGGTTTGTTTGAAGATGAAGGTTTAAATATTGATTTAATACTAACTAGTGGAGCAGATAAAGTTAGTGCTGCAGTTTTATCTAATACCGTTGATATTGGTTTTGCGGGACCAGAATCAGCTATTTATGTCTATAAAAATGGTGAAAAAGATTATTTAGTTACATTTGCAGGTCTTACAAAAAGAGATGGACAGTTTATTGTAGCAAGAGAAAAGATAGATGATTTTACTATTGAAGATTTATATGGAAAAGAAGTATTAGCTGGTAGAGTTGGAGGAATGCCTATTTTAAACTTTTTAAACGGAGTTAAAAATAGTAATTCAGATATTAATAAAATTAATGTTAATACAAGTATTGATTTTGCATCTCTTTCAGGAACATTTATTTCAGGAGTTGGAGATTTTGTTAATCTATTTGAACTTAGTGTATATAAAAGAAATCTCTACTATCATTAAATATATTCTACTTATTTTAATAAATCACAAAAAATCAATATTATATTTTCTTAAAGTTAATATAAGGACTTAATTTATCCTTTAAAAACGATATTATATAATCTTCAGAAGTTTCATCTTTTCGATAAAAAGTTCCTATTCGAGTATAAATAGCACCTATTCGAGTATAATTTTTATATTTATTATTCATTTTTAAACCTTTTTTTTCAAAATATTCTTCTATTATTTTTTCAGAATTCTCTTCGAAATTAAAATAAATTGAAATATCTGCATTTCTAATTTCAATTTCGTAAAAAATAGAATTTTTTGTAAAATTATTTTTATTTACAATCTCATCAATATCAGGAGTTGTAAAATAAATATAATTTTTTCTAGGAGAAGTAAATACATTAATTTCTTCTTTATTTTGTTCACAAAAATTTTTAATGGTATCTAAAGCAAAATCTCTTTTATTTTTTATAACCAAATCAAATAAACAACGATTATCATTATATATTTTTGTACAAATATCTTCTAATTCTTTATCCGTTTCCATAACATACCTCTTTACTATTTCTCTATAATCCTCAATAAAATTTTTAACTTTTACACTAACTTTTTCATCAAAAAATAATTTACTTAAGATATTATAAATATCTCGGTAACTCAATAAATGCCAATAGGCAAGTTCTTCTTTAGCATTAGGCTCATCTCCCAATGGCGTTAAATATAATAGTATATGTTTATAATCTATATATTTTTCTTCTACTTTTTCTCGATATTTTTTTAACTGTCCGTTACTATATTCAGTTTCCTTATAATCTTCACTATTAATTTTATTTTCAATAACAATAATTACTTTTTCTTTATCGTTTACTAATGTAATATCACGATGTTCCATTTCTCTACTAACCTTATATGAATCAATGTTATTCAAAATATTTTTCCCATCATTATAATTGTACTCTTGTAAAAGACTTAAAAACAACTTCAAAAATTGACTATCTAAATTATGATTTCCTTTTACATCTAATAAATAAGATAAAACATTACTATGCCTTATTTCTGTTTGCGTAATTTTAAGTGTCTCAAAAATATTAAATTTATTATCTTCCATATAAGGTAATAATTTATTAAAAACTTTTTCTAATTTACTATTATATAATTTATACGAATTTATACACTCTATTTTTTCTTTATCACTCATTAATTTCACCTTTACTTGTTATTTTTAGTTTTTTAATTTTTTTAACCATATGATAATTTTTTTCTAATTTATTTTTACAATAATTAATTCTATTTATTAAATTATTTATAAATTATTACTATCTTTAACTAATAATTTTTTAAGATTAGTAAGATGTTTATGTATCCTATTAATTTCACCTAAAACTCTAGATTTATATTTTAGTTCAATTAAATATATTATTCCGTTTCTTTATTTTCTCTTTTACTTACTTTATTTAGTTCAAAGAATTTAATCCATGATAATATTTTAAATCTTCAGAATTTTTCTAATTCTAATAAAAGAACTGATTTATCATTAAAATATTTTCTAATACTTCCTAAGTGTTTTTGGAAAAATTAGTGTATATTTTTAAATTTTAATATTCTACAGTGTTTTCAAAAGATAAAATTTAAAAATGTCTAGAAGCTCCTCCACCACCAGATGATCCTCCACCACCATGGAAAGAACTGCCACTTGAATAACCACCAGAATATCCACTACTACTACCAGTAGAACGACTACCACCATAATAGCCACCATTAGATAGGATTCTTTTTCTTGGAGTATTCCAATATACTATTAACTCTTTTATAACTGAGCCAATTATTGACATAACAATTTCAGCCATTATACAAAGAGCTATTGATGGAAAGATATTAAGTCCTGAAAAATTTTTAATGGTCAAATAGATAATAAGAAGATTTGTAGGAATCATAATAATTGCTATTAAAGTAGGATTTTTTTCTTTACCATTTTTATTCTTATTACTTACAAAGCCATAAACTAAACCAGTAAAAATTGCAATTAACATAGCTTTATCACTAACATCGTCATCTGAATATGCTTGAACAACATTAATATTATCAATATTAACATTATATTTTTCACACAATAATAGAAGAAAAGCTGAATAACCATTTTTTATTCCTTCATCCCATTTATCTTCTTTTAAATAAGGAACAAAATAATCATCTAAGTAGCGACCAGATAAACCATCTGTAACAATTCCTTCTAAACCATATCCTACTTCTATTCTGATATCTCGTTCTTCTAATGCTAATAATATTAGTAAACCATTATTCTTTTTTTCATCACCTATACCAAATTTTCTAAATAGATTTGTAGCATATGTTTCAATGTCTTGTCCTTCTAAATTTTTCACTGTAACGACTACTATTTGAGCTTTAGTAGCACTAGCTAGTTTAACTGAATTATTAAGTATATAATTTTCTGTTTCTTCTGATAAAATATTAGCATAATCATTAACATAAAATTCATTTGTTGGTTCTACTAAAGCAGAGACTTTATAATTTATAGATAAAGATAAAGCAATAAAAAGCAACATTAAAATAATATTATATTTTTTCATTTTTTCCTCCTATAAGAAAAAGAAGATTAAATCTTCTTAACTGAAATCAACTGTTGGGTTTTCTGTTTTACTTTCTTCTACTTCAAAATATGTTTCTTTCTCAAAATTAAATATTTTTGCAATTATATTAGTTGGGAATTTTTGAATTTTAGTATTATAAGATTTAACAGTTTCATTATAATCACGACGTGCTGTAGATATTCTATTTTCTGTACCAGCTAATTCATCTTGTAAATTGATGAAGTTTTCATTAGCTTTTAAGTCTGGATAATTTTCAACAACAACCATTAAGGCATTAAGAGCATTGTCTAAATCTTCATTTGCTTTAGCTTTTTCATCTACCGTATTTGCTTTAAGTAAATTTTCTCTTGCACTAGTAATCATCTCAATAGTTTTTTCTTCATGTTCAACATATCCCTTAACAGTATTTACTAAATTAGGTATTAAATCAGCTCGACGTTCTAATTGAACATCTATATTAGAATACTCATTACTAATGTCTTCCTTTAATGTAACTATTTCATTATAAGACATTCCTATGCCAATTCCTATAATAGCTAATATAGCAACTATTACAATTAATACAACTAAACTCTTTTTCATAGTCTCCTCCTATATTAAAATTTTAACATACTATTATTAATTTAGTTTTTTTTGTTGCTAATTTTTACATTTTGTTTGTAAATCATCAATGATAATTATAAATTTTACATTTTTAGTATTAACTATTTATCAAGCTAAAAAATGACTACAATTTCATAAAGTAGTCATTTTTTGATATTTAAGCTTTTCTTCTTAAGAATATTTTTTTGATACTAAGAAGTATGCTACCAATTAGAGTTAACAAAGTAATATTTGTTTTTGTTGTTTCATCATTATTAGATGATGTAGTAAATACCCCAGTATTTGGAGCAGGTTCTTTTTCTGGATAAGATTCTGATCCGGTATTATCTTCTGGTTTTTCTGGAGTTACAGGATTAGATTCTTCTTTTTCTTCAAATACTGCTTCAATTGTTGTATTTAAAGTGAAAGATGTTGCTTTAATATCTATATCTTGTCCTTCATTAGTTATAAATTTAGAGAATTTATAATTAAGTTTACCTTCTTCTTCTAACTGAGATGCTTTTTCATTTAGTTTTTCATTTAACTTATCTAATTCTTCTTTAGGTAAGCTTCCTATTGCTTTGCCATCTTCTAATTCAAATTTAATAATATCTTCAAGTTCATCATTAGAGTTTTTATATACAACTGTAATTTCTACATTAAATTTTGGTAATACAGTTATATCTGAAGAAATAATAGTATCTTTATTTAAAGTAATTTCTTCATTATTTGCATTAATATAAATAAATTTATTAAATGAACTTTTTCCTTCAGGAACTTCTTTTAAGGATTCTAAGTCTTCTTCAGCTCCTTGTAATTCTCCAAATGTTTGGAATGAGTTTAAGTAGTAAATATTTTCATTAATACTTACTTTAACTCTATAAATTACTTTTAACTTAGTATGTTTAGTAAGTGCTGTTGTTTCTTCAACAGGAGCATTAGTATTATAATCAACATATCCAGCAAAAGATTCTGGTTTAGGATATTTAATTTCACTTAATAGAGTACCTACTTCTACAGTTTCTTTATATGTTGTATCTCCTACTATTTCAACATCAATTACATATTTAGGTTTAATTGTTAAATTATCATTAATACCTTTATCAGTTTTATTATTTACTTCTTCTACAGTAGCAATAATATTTCCATTACCATCAAGGTATTCAACAAGTCTTTGTTCTGTTTTTTCTAATTTCTTTAAGGCTTCTATTACTTGTGGATAACTAGAAAGTTTTCCACCTTCTTTAATATCATAACCTTTACCATCAATAGTTACTGTAACAGCATATACTGATGTTAAAGAAGTATTTTTAGCAAATTTATATGTCTTATCATCTGCATTAAGTTTTGTATTATTAGAATCAGAAACTATGAAATATAAGAATTTTCTATTATCCTTCTTTTGTACTTCAGCAAAGTCATCTTGGTTTGTATTTTTAACATCTTCCAAAGTTTGTCCTGCTTCTATTTCAAATTCTTTTGAACCTGTTGCACCTTCAATAGTTACTTTTATATTATGTATTGCACCAACCACTATATTTTTAGTAATTTTTGTATCTAATGTAAAAGTATTGCCATTATTATCAATATAACCTTTAAAGTTATAACCATTAGATATTACTTGATTTTTTAAAGTATTTAAAGCATTTTCTATTTCTTGTTTCTTAGCAGGATTTTCATTTGCAGATGTGTTTTCATCTAATTCAAATTCTCCTAATACTTCTTCATCAGCTTTGATAGTTAATATAACTACATATACTGGACTTATTGTTATATTGTCATTAACAGTATCAGTTATTTTTATTGGTGTTTTACTTTCACCATAAACATATCCATTAAGTTTTTTCTCTGTACTTTCAAATACTTTTAAAGCTTCAACTATTTCTGGAGTTCCTAATGTAGTTCCTTCTTCAATATCATATCCTTTACCATCAATAGTTACTGTAACATTAAAGATTGGTGTTAAGGTGATATTTTTAACTAGTGAAGTTTTTTCAGTAATAACATTTTTTGATTCATCGTAGAATTTATCAGCAAATTTTCGATTGTTTTTAGTTATTACTTCTTGATAATCTGTCTGCTTATTTTCAGGAATGTCATTTAAAGTTTGATTTGATTCAAGTTCAAATTCCTTTGTTAATGATCCGTTTTTAATTGTTACCATAATATTATAGTTAGCATTAACTATAGTATTTTTAGTTAATTTTGTATTTTCAGTAAATTCTTCATCGTTAGCAACAAACTTTTTAAAATTATAGCCTGCTGTTGTAACTTTAGTTTTTAAAGCATCTAAAGCATCTTTAATAGCTTGTTTTGATTCATTAGAATCATTTATAGAGGTATTTTCATCTAATTCAAATTCTCCTAATATTTCTTCGCCATATTTAATTGTTAATTTTACTGAATAAACTGGTTTTATTGTAATATTATCATTTACAGTATCATTTATAGTTATTGCTTTATTATCTTCTCCATAAACATAACCTTTTAGTTGTTTTTCTTCAGTCTCAAAGGCTTTTAGGGCTTCAATTATTTCTGGAGTTCCTAGTGTAGATCCTTCTTTAATATCATAGCCTTTATCATTAATAGTTACTGTAACAGCATATATAGATGTTAAAGTAGTATTCCCAGTAAATTTATATGTCTTATCATCTGCATTAAGGATTGTCTTATCAGAATCATCTACAATAAAATGTAAGAATTTTCTGTTTTCTTTCTTTTGTACTTCAGCAAAGGCAGTTTCGTTTGCTTGTTTAACATGTTCTAAAGTTTGTCCAGCATCTATTTCAAATTCTTTTGAACCTGCTGCACTTTCAATAGTTACTTTTATATTATATGTTGCGATAACTGTTGTGTTTTTTCTTACTACAGTTTCTTTAGTAAATGGATTACCATCACTATCAATAAATTCTTTAAAATTATGATTATTATTTTTAATTTGTTCTTTCAATTCATTAAGAGCATTATCGATTTCTTCTGTTTTGTCAGTTAAATCTTCTAGTTTACCATTTTCTGGTAAAATAAATTCATGACCACTAATTGATACTTTAACATTATAAGTTGCTGTAATTTCTGTGTATTCATTAATTACTGTATTTTCATCAACTTCATTTGCTGAGTATTCACGACCATTAATAATAATCTTATTTACTTCTTTATCAGGTTGAGATTTAAGTTTATTTAATTCGGCAACTAATAAACCTTTTTCACTATCTTTAAGTGATTTTCCTTCTACAACATAATCCTCTACATCATTTATTTTTACTTTATAAGCTACTTTAGCACTAATATAAATATGAGTTTTAAATACATGATTTAATAATTCATCAAATTGAGCTTCTGTAAATTCACTATTTGTATTTACTTCTAAATATGAGTAGAATTTTCTAGTATCTTTTTTATTTACTGATTCTTTTAATTTATCTAAAGCAGCTCTTGCTTCGTCTTCTTTAGATAATAAATTCTCACCTTTATATACTTTAAATCCTTTTACTCCTTCATGAACTTCTATAACATCATCATATGTTGGATTATCATAATCTTCAACAATAATTACATCGTAATGATAAAGAGCTTTAATGGTAATGTCTTCAGTAATTTTTGAAGGGATTTCTGAATTATCTGCTAATACTAATTTATCAAAATGATAGTCCTCAGCTGGTTTACCTTCTTCACTATCAATATCACTTCTTAAAATAGCCAATTTATTTTGAGCATCTTCGCCAATTAAATTGTCAATTGAATCTCCTTCTTCTAAGTTAAATTTTCCTTTAACTTTGTCTCTTTCATCTTCTATTGTAACAAATACTAAATACTTAGGAGTTAAAGTCATAGATTTAGTAATTTCATCAGTTTCTTTTATTTCATTATTATCAGAATCAACAAATTTATAGAATCTGTTTTCTTCTCTACCATTTAATTTAACTGCTTGATATCTTTCTTTATATTTAACATCATTTAAAATATCATTTAAAGTCTGTCCTGATTCTATTTCAAATGTATCAGATGATGTACCATTATCTATGGTTATTTTAACAACATATTCAGCATAAATTGTTGTATCATTTGAAAGTTTTTTATCAAGAATAGCTTCTTGCAAATTTTCTATAGTATCATCTTCAGTATCAAATTTTGTATTAGAAGAATCCTTATCTGTCGATACAACATATCCATCAAAATGAAGACCTTTAGGGGTACTTGCTTCGACATCATCTAAAGCTGCTATGATTTCATCATCGTTTCCATAACTTCTAAGATTATTATCAGCCACTATTGTAAATGTTCTATTTGGATTTTCTTTACCTTTAAATGTTACAGTAATAGTATAAATTGCTTTAACTGTAATATCTTTATTTACTTCATATTCATTAACTTTTATTTCTTCTCTACTTTCAGCATCAACAAATTTTGCAAATGTTCTTCCTTCTATTTCTTTACTTATAGAAGTAAGGGCGTTTTTAATTTCTTCACTAGAGTTAAGAATTAATCCTTCTTCTATATTATAATCTTTACCATCAATAGTTACTTTTTGGAAATATTTAGATGTTAGTTTTACGTTACTTGGAATACCTTCTTCTTCAGTAACAGTCTTTCCTTCTTCATTAACAAAGCGAGAGAATTCTCTACCATTACTATTTAAGTTTTTAGCTTCTTCATAAACAGTTCTATCTTCAATATCATTTAAAGTCTCTCCAGATTCTATCCAGAAATCTTGACCATTAACGGTAACTTTTACTTGATGAGTAGCTTCAATTTTGCAATCTTCAGTCATCTTTAAGTTTAGAAGTTCTTCTTCTTTAGAAACATCAAAAACTAAAGAGCCATTAGAATTATAGATAATAAATCCTCTAAAATCTTGTCCATCTTTAATTTTAATATTATTTAAAGCTTCTTTGATTGTTTCACTATTAGAACTTTCATTGATTGTTTGACCTTCTTCAATAGCAAACTCTTCCTCACCAATAGTTATTTTTAATTTTTTAGCAAATTTTGGATATAAGTCTAGGTTTTCTCCACTCTTGGCAGGTGGATAGTTACCATCTTTTCCATATTCATTACTATATTCATTATTTTCAAAAGTTTTAAACCATCCTTTGAAAACATATCCTTCTTTTTGGTTTATATTTTCTAATTCAGCAATAGGTGTTTCATTATCATAAATTTTTATTTCTCTATTACCTTTTGAATCAAAAATACTAACAACAGCTGAGTTATCTAATACACTATATTCACGACTAATTGGTACTTCCATTATTTCTTCAGGTATATTTTTTTCTTCAAGTATAAGTATATAAACTTTAGATGTATTATCGATTGTTATAACATTATTATCTGATTCACTATTATCTTTGCGATAATTAAATATAATACTACTATTACTTAAATTATTTTTTTTATCTTCATCAATTAATTTACTATTATTTTTTACATTAATTTTAACATTTGTACTTTTTTCTCCTTCATCACTAAATGAGAACATTTTAGTAGGTCCATTACCATAAGGAGGATTTCCCGTAATCGTTGAATTATCAATATTAATTTCTAAATTTTTTTGTTCTTTAATTACAATAGTTTCATTATCTTGATAAGATGAAGATGGTGCAGTAATGCTAGAATTATTTTCTAAATTAAAGATATTGTTTTCACCATGTTCAAAAATAACAGAAATTCTACTATCTACAGTAGTTTTATTAAGATTTAAAGTAGTATTTGAAGCTGCTACTCTAATTCCATAATGAGTTCCAGGTTTTGTAAGACTACTATTTGTTATATTTATAGTTGATCTTTCAGATTCACTAGCATTTAGAAGGCCTTCTGTTACATTTAAAGCCATAGCTTCTGTACGTGGAAATCTTCCATTCGAATCCCCTCTTAGGATTCCATATATATAAACATTATTTATATCTAAATCAACTTTACCAACTGTTTTAATAAAAACAAAGTTAGGTTCAACTACTTGAGGTGATGTTGTAAAATTAGATATAATTACTTTTTCACTAGTTTCAACTACTATAGGAACATTAATAATTGTCTTAGATGGATAACCATCAACACCTTCAATAGTTATTCCTTCTTTAATAGTAATTGTTTTATCACTATCACTAGCAAGTCCATTGTAAGAACCAGCTTTTAATTTTAAAATTGTTCCTGGCTCAGCATTTTCAACTGCTTGTTTTAAAGTTCCAGATCCAGGATCAACATATTTTATTATTTCTTCTGCTTCTACAGATTCTTGATTAGGTTTAAAAATTAAGCCTAATAAAACCACCATAAAAAGAGATATGATGGCAATTCTCCCAATTTTTTTCATGTTTTTTTTCATTTTCATAAATCCTCCAAACTCGCAAACGTACTCTCATACTTATGTTGCTATTTTAACACAGATATAATATACTTTCAATCATTTTAAGTAATAAAAATTAGTTTCCTAGACTTAAAAAAATATCTTTGTTATACTATTATTTGGTGAGAAATATGAAGAGAAAAAAGCTTCTTTATTCATTAATCATTATTCTTATAATTATTTTATTAGGAGGAACTTTTTTTATTAAAAATTCTTTTCATAATAATATTGAAGAAGAAAAGAAAACTGATGTTACAAATAATAAATATGAAGAGAATACAAATGAAGATATTTATGAAAATCGTCTTCCCGGATTAAGAGAACTTTATCAAAATAATGATATTATAGCTGAACTTGAAGTTCCAGCAATTAATTTAGTTGAACCTATAGTAAAGGGTACGGATAATAAATATTATTTAAATCATGATATACAAGGGCAAAAGACTATTAAAGGGGCAGCATTTATGGATTATCGAATATCAGATGTTGATAACGCTAAACAAATAAATATATATGGACATAATTCTGATAAAGATTTAGATAAATTTCCTTTTAGCAAGTTAGAAAAATATAGACAAGAAGATTTTTTTAAAAATAATCCCGATGTCTTTTTAAAAACAGATAATAAAATACATAAATATAAAATTTTTACTGTTAGTATAGTTAGTAAAGATAGTGATGAGCATATGTTAGTTTTAGCTCAAGATGAAAAATTTTTAAATCATGTAGAAGCAATGCGTTCAAATGCTTTATTTGATACTGGAGAAGTCATAAAAAAAGAAGACAATATAATTGTTTTACAAACATGTCTTCTTCATCCAGATCAATTATTATTAATTATTGCTAAAGAATATT
>CANQZL010000011.1 GCA_947628325.1 uncultured Bacilli bacterium | reverse complement strand
AAAAAAGTGCATTTTCTTTTATAATTGCACTTTTTTATACCTATTGCACTTAATTGTGCACTTTAGATTGATTTAACTAAAAATATATATCTTCCTTTAAATACATTTTTGGTATTGCTCTAATATCCAAATTATTTATTTTACTTATTAATTCACAAATAGTTTTTTGTAAAATTACATAATCATTAGTCAAATTATTAACATTATTTATTTTTCTATTTAACAAATTACTTTTAAACTCATAATAAAACTTTACTAAATCATCAATACTCATATAATTACAAGTTTTAATAATTAAATTTCTCATATTTTTTTTATAAAAATTAAAATTAATATTTATATTTCTAATTATTTTTTCACTTAATAAACTATATAAATCCGAAACTAAAGGAACAACACCCTCAATTTTTTTAAAACAATTATAATCTTTTCCTTCTTTAAGAGAAATTGCATAATTATATAATTCTTCTTTTATGTCATCATTAACTTGATTATATATTTTATTAAAATTTTCAATAATTTCATTATATATTTTTAATTTCCTTTCACAGCCATATGCTTCAATTGTCATTAATTTTAAAGAATCCAATATATCTTTTTCTTCTACATAATCAAATAATTCTTTATACAAGTTATCAACAATATCTTTAGCACATCCATATACTTTGTCTAAAGGATAAATCATATCAATTTTCTTATCTTTTAACTCTAAAATTCTTTTTTCTAATTCAAACATACTCTTTATGTAGTTTCTTCTTCTTTTTTCATATGGTGACATTTTCTTTTTGTTTATCACGTAATCAACAAAAACTAAATTACCATCTTCTAAACATTTATTATAAAGTAATACTTCTTTCTCAAACCTTTTTTTATCTATTACAATATTATTATTTTTAATACTTATATTTGCATACCAATGTCCATCACTATCACAATATGTTCTCTTAATAGTTGGAATATCCCCTACTTCAAGATTATTTTCTGTATCAATTCTTTTTTTATTTAATATTTTATTTTTTTTAAGTTCAATTTTCTTATAAAGGGAAATAAAATAAATTAAAATATCTCGTTCATTAATACACTCATCAATTTCATGACATAAATTTTTCTTTTCTTTATCATTTTCATAATTACTAAATATTTCATCATTTATTTTTAATAGTAATTTATTTAAATTACCTACATCTCCATATACTTTATCTTTTAATTTATCTATACTTTTTTCTAATTTTTCTAATGCTATATTTCTCTTTTTACCACTATTTTCTTCATTTATATAAATATCCCAATAAGTATTCATATTAGTAAATAAAAACTTCGAATAATAACTAATACTATTTATACATAGCGATACTAATTTATTTAAAAATTTCAGTTCTTTTTCATAAGAAGACAATTCATCCATTTTATATCACCCTATCATTTATATTCTACCATAAATATTTATAATTTTAAATTTATACATAAAAAAGTTTCAATAATTTATTGAAACTCATCTTTTAAATTTACGATATATTTTAAGTAAATAAGGCAATATCTTATATATTAAAGGTTTATTTACTAAATCAAATTCCCCAATAAATTCTATATATGTATCACCAAATTTTTCTTTATATGAATGTAATCCCCCTAAATTACGATGTTTTGTATGAGGATCACCTACAGTTCCATATAAATCTAAAAAGCGATATTTATGTTCAAAACAATATAAAATCGTTTCATAATATACTCTATTAACTGCAAATAGATATTCTCCTAATTTATTATTACCAATATACATTGTCCACATCTGTTTATTAGCTATTCCATTAATCATAGAACATATTACCATATCATCTTGATCTTTATATTGTTCAAACATTTCTAATTCTTTCTTTAGTCTTTCTAATTTTTCTGTACTATCAGCTTTATTTTTCTTAGTAATTAAACCATTTTTAAAATCATCATCTAATTTGTCATAATCTTCTTTAGTCTTTTTATATAGTTCTTTACCATTAACAGAAATATTAAATACCATAACATTATTATATTTTTTACCATATTTATATAAAGTTTTATAAAAATTATCTGAGTATTGCATAAATCCATCTTTTAAAGCATTAGATTTATTAAGTTCAAAAAAGTCATCAACATTACCATCAGTATTAACTTTTAAATTATAATTATAGCTTCGTCTTACTGTTTTCATAAAAGTTTTTGAAATACTACTATTTATTTCTTCAATACTATTATACTTTTCAAAATATCTTCTAAAAGAATATCTTGGTTCATTATTTTCATGTAATTTAACAAATCCTTGATGCTTATATCCTAGTTCTATTAAATTATCAAAAATATCAATATTATTTTTACTATCTGGAATTCTATTCCCTTCTTTATCAATTTCTTGATACATTATTTCTGGATTTATTTTTACATATATAGCATTATTTTTTTTAAGATACTTTTTTATTTCTTCAGTAAACGTTTTTAATAATTCTTTGTTTTTAAAATCTATCAAATACCCACGAGAGCAATAATAGTAACATAAACCAAATGGTAAATTCTTTTTAAGAAGTAATGCTGCAGCTACTAATTTATTATCTTCATCTTTTAATCCTACATAATAAGGAATTTTACCTCTTGTTTCTTTAATTGCTTCTCCCCATGCATAAGATTGTAAAAAATGACTATAAGGAAAACTATTAAAAAATTCTCTATATTCTTCTGGCGTTAAATTTTCTACAAATTTCATAATATCATTCCTTTCAGACATTATTATAACTCAAAATACTCTTTAGGTCCCATTAATAATACATTATCATCTTCATCAATAAATACTGACATATAAAATGATAAATTAGAAAAATCTCCTTCTAAATCTTCATCATCAATAGCTTTTATACATGTATTAGAATGATCATTACAATTATAATTTATTTCAGCTAGATAAGAATCAGCATAAGTAGTTCCTCTAAATTTATATTTACCATGATTTTCTACTAAGTTAATACTAAATGAATGAGTGTTGTCTTCATCCATTAAATCATTATTTATCATATATTCTTTTGCTTTATCAGTATATAATTTCTTTAAATTTTCATAATTTGCACCACTTGTTTTAAATGGTACTACTGAATATATTTCATTATATCTATTAATTCTAATTATCAACTTAATATTATTTGGATCATAATATTCTTTTTCTGTTTTTAAACACTTATTGCCATCATCTTCACATGTAAATGTAATATCTAAAAGATAATCACTTCCTCCTTCTTCATTATCTTCATCATAATCAAGATTATTGATAGTTAATTCTTTTAAACTATCCTTGTCAAGTGTTTTATTATCAATAGAATAATTAACAAACTTTTCATAAACAACATTTGTAAAAGTTCTTTCATCTATTTCATCACAAGCTTTATACAATACAGAACCTAAATATCTTTCACCATTACTACAATATAAAACTTTATAACCTATTCCTTGAAACAAAGTTCCTCTTTCAACTTTTTTAGAAACAGCAAAAAGTGGCTTAGAACCCATAAAATTAACACGACAGAAGTCAAATAAAATTACTCCAAAAACAGCTATAGCTATAATAACAACAATCGTAATAACTTTATGTCTTTTCCTTAACTTTTCATATTCTTCTTTAACTGCTTCTTTATCATTTACATTAACTCCATAAAAATAATTAGCTGGCGTTTCACGTGGCTTTTTATCAATAATATTCATATACACACCTCTTTATTATCTAAATTATAACATTTAAAACTAAAGAAATGAGTAAAATACTCATTTCTTTACATACTTTTTAATATTTAACTTCTTCTATTTCTTTCAGAACTTAAAAGTAATAGTCTTACTAAGTTTAAAATTGAAGATAATACTGAGGCAACATAAGTATAAGCTGCAGCTTTTAATACTTTCTCTGTACCTTCATATTCTTTCTTTTCAACTAAATCATATTTTTTTAAAAACTTTAAAGCTCGTTTACTAGCATCAAATTCAACAGGTAAAGTAACAAGTTGAAATATCAAACCTAATAATACTACAACTATTGAAATCATAAGAAAATCTATTAATTGAAATAAAATACTTATAAAGAATAAAATATATGCCATATAAGTTCCAAAATTAACTACTGGCCATAACATAGATCTTATTCTCATCCATGTATAGTTTTCTTTATCTTGTATCGCATGACCACACTCATGAGCAGCTACAGCTATAGCAGCAATAGTTTCCCCATGAAATACATCAGTTGATAAACGTACTACTTTTTGATTTGGATCATAATGGTCAGATAAACTTCCTTTTACTTCAACAATATACATATCATTAAGACCATTTTCATCCAATATCTTTCTTGCTACTTCAAAACCACTCAATTTCTTTTTATTATCTATACCTTTATATTTAGCATAACAAGAATTAATATTAACTGTTGCTATTAAAGGAATAACTAATATAAGTAAATACAAAACAATATTTTCCAATCAGCGCACCTCTATATTATATTTTTCTCTACTAAGATACTTCTTAATTTATCAGCATTTTCAAAATCCTTATTCTTACGATATTCATTCCACTTATTATAAATTTCTATATCTTCATCAGACATTTTTGGTAAATCATATTTTAAACCAAGAATTTTATTTATTAAGTTAATCTTATCATAAGGACTTACTATATCTTGATTACTTCTTAAAGCACTATTAAGTTCTTTAACTAAATCATTTAAATAAGTAATTAAATTTGGCGTATTAAAATCTTCATCCATTATCTCATTTATTTTTTCATCTTTCTTAACTATACCTATTTCTAATTTATCAGTTTGAATCTTTAAATTAGCTTGTCTTAATACATCATATATTTTTTTATCTATAACAACTGCTTCATTAAATAAATCATCTGTTAAATTAAGAGGCAGTCTATAATGAGTTTTAAATAAAGCTATTTTAATAACATTAGGACTATGTAATTTTACAAAATCTCTAGCTAGAATAAAATTACCTAAAGATTTACTCATCTTTTCGCCATCTAAGTTTATATGTCCATTATGCATCCAATAGTTAGCAAGTGTATTGTTATTCAAAGCCATACTCTGAGCTATTTCATTTTCATGATGAGGAAATTTTAAATCAACTCCACCTCCATGGATATCTATCTTAGTACCAAAAAGACTATTAATCATAACTACACATTCTGTATGCCATCCTGGTATTCCTTTACCCCAAGGTGAGTCAAATTGTTCACCTTCTGTCGTTTTACGCCATAAAGCAAAATCTAATGGACTCTCCTTTTTTTCATCTACTTCTACTCTAGCTCCAGAAATTAGTTCATCAACATTTTGATTTGATAATATTCCATAATTAGGTATTTTATTTACTCTAAAATAAACATCACCATCAACTTCATAAGCCATATCTTTTTCAATTAATTTACTAATAAAATTATATATATCATCAATATGTTCAATTACTCTTGGACGATAATCTATAGTAGAACAGTTATAAGACTCCAAATCATTTAAGTATGCTTTAATAAACTTATCTGCTACTTCTCTTTCTGTTAAACCTAATTCTTTTGCAGCTGTTATAATCTTAGGATTAACATCAGTAAAGTTAGAAGCATAAGTTACTTCATAACCTAAATACTTAAAATAATTATATACCATATCAAAAGTCATAACTGGACGCATGTTACCAATATGAACATAGTTATATACTGTTGGTCCACATACATACATTGTTACTTTACCTTCTTCAATAGGTATAAATTCTTCTACTTTGTCAGTCAAAGTATTATAAATTCTCATAACTTTTCCACCTTTCATAAATATCTAAGTACCTGTATTTTATCACAATTTCTAAAAGAAAAAAATACTAACTATTAGTATTCTCTATTTCCTCAATTATTTTCTCTATATTTTCATTTTTACTTAATAATATATTATAAGCAATACTATCTGTATTTGATAATATCCTTTTCAAACATTCCTTTATATCAGAAACTTCATTTTTTAAATTCCTTACAATTGGAGTATATAGTATATATTCACTTTTTTTATATGAATTACCTATTATTTCTTCAATATAACTTTTAAATCTATCATATGAAAGATATTTATTATTATATTTTTTCAAATAAGCTAATAATATATGTTCACTTCCTACATATGGTTGTTTTAAATCTAACATTTCTTGCTCTGCTATCTTAAATATTTCATCCATTATTATCACCTATTTAATTCTATGCAAGAAATTTAAAAAAAGAAGTTTTATTAACTAACTTCTTTTACATATATATTACAACAGCAAATATTACAATAATTGCTAATAAGAATGTCGCAGCAAATTTCCATATATATTTTAACCATTTAGTATAAGGAACATCAACATAAGTAAGAGCACTAAGTAATAAGAAACTAGTAGGACCTATTACTAAAGCAAGAGCTGCTCCTGTTCTCCATAAAATAGTTATTGCTGCAATATCTCCATTATATGTTAATCCCAAATAAGCTCCAATAGTAAAACCTAAGAACTCTATATCTCCACACAATAATTGCGCAATAAATGCCGTAACAATAAATATTAATAAATTAAAATTACCATCGCCAAATAATTTATTTATTAATGTAATTGGCCAAGAATAACCTATACACATCAATAATACAACATAAGCAAATCCATATATAAAAGCTACTTTAGATATTTTTTTCGCTCCAATACCAAAGTTTTTAACAATATTATGTAGAGACATCTTATTACATAAAGCTACGATAATAGTTGTTACTAAGACAAAGAAAGTAACTCCTAATAAATCAGAAAACTCTCCAAATCCATTAATATTAGTTCCAATCAAAGTACTAAGTATTGGAATATCTGCAATTACAAAACCATTTTTAAAATTAGTATGCAAATCAGTAAAGAAATTTATATTAAAACTTTCTCCCCAATTTATATAAGCCACCATAGATACAATTGTTAAAATACCAAATAATATAAGAACTGGCCATAATTTTTTTCTTTTTCTTTTCTTAACTTTGCTTTCATCTAATTCTTCAGGACAAAAAATATCATACTTACTACCATCTTCAGATTTACCAAATTTATTTAGATACATTATAGCAAATAAATTAAACAAGATATAAGCTACAGCAAAAAGAATAATTTTAATTAAAATTAATGATTTAATTGTAATATTAGTAGCAACTGCTTCTATTAAGTAACTTTGACTAAAAGTACCAAATGTCATACCTAATATTCCAATAAACATACCACCAAATCCAGCACTTAATGCTGTAAGTTTTTTACAACCATTTCTTAAGAATACTGAAACAATAAATGGTACTAAGAAAAACAACGTCATAACATTACTTGATATAGATACATAAGCCCCCATTATAAAAGTAATTATAGCCATTGCAATAGCTTCTTTACCTTCTATTAACTTAGCTGTTTTATCAACTAATTTTCGATAACTACCAGTATCACATAATATTGCATAACATCCACCAACAACAAGTATATAAATGATATCTACTATTTTATAGTTTAAAGCAGAATAACTAACTAGTAATAAATCATATAAACCCATTCTTGCCCAATCAGTTACATAGTTAAATTGTCCTTCAGTAAAAGAACCTCCCTTAACTACCCAAGATACTAACATAAATATTCCCATTATAATTAAGAGAATAACTATCTTATCACTTTTCTTTTTCATAAAAAAACCTCCTACAAAAATTATACCATAACATTATAAATTAAGTATTATTTTTAATAAAGAAAAAAAAGGCAAAAGTTTGCCTTATCTATCTCTTTCTTTCATTGTAGGGAATAATAATACGTCCCTTATAGATTCTTGTTCTAAGAATAACATACATAATCTATCAATACCATATCCTATACCTCCAGCAGGTGGCATACCATATTCTAAAGCTTCTATAAAGTCCATATCTATATCATTAGCTTCTTCATTACCAAGATCTTTTTCCTTTAATTGTTCTTCAAATCTTTCTAATTGATCAACAGGATCATTTAACTCAGTATAAGCATTAGCAAATTCTTTACCTGCTATAAACAATTCAAATCTATCCACAAATCTTCCATCTTCAGGATTTTTCTTAGTAAGTGGAGAAATTTCAATTGGATGTCCATATAAGAATGTTGGTTGAATTAAAGTTTCTTCAACATATTTTTCAAAAAATAAATTTATAATATGTCCAACAGTTTTCTCATGTTCTTGTACTTCAATATGATGTTCCTCAGCTAATTTTAAAGCTTCTTTAACAGTCATTTCTTTTTTAAAATCAATTCCTGTTTGTTCTTTTATAGCATCAACCATACTAACTCTTTTCCAAGGTCCTTCTAAGTTTATATCATATCCCCCAAATTTATATTCCATTTTACCAAATACTTCTTTAGCAATAGTTTGAAACATTTCTTCAGTAAGATTCATCATACCTTCTAAATCACTATATGCAAGATATGCTTCCATTAAAGTAAATTCTGGATTATGCTTAGTATCCATTCCTTCATTTCTAAATACTCGTCCTATTTCATATACAGCTTCCATACCACCTACTAATAATCTTTTTAGTGGTAACTCTAAAGCAATACGTAAATACATATCTAAATCTTGCGTATTATGATGAGTTATAAATGGTCTAGCACTAGCTCCTGTAAGTAATGTTGATAATATAGGAGTTTCAACTTCTGTAAAACCTTGATTATCCATATAATTTTGAATACATCTAATAATTTTAGGTCTTAAAAAAGCCACCTTTTTCGAATCATCATTCATTATTAAATCAACATAACGTCTTCTATATCTTTCCTCAATATCAGTAAGACCATGAAACTTTTCAGGCAATGGTTTTAAAGCTTTAACTAAATGAGTATATTCTAAACATTTAATTGTAACTTCTCCAGTTTGAGTTTTCATAATTTTTCCATGAACACCAACTATATCACCTATATCAGCTGTTTTAAATAAACTATAAGCTTCTTCTCCTACATCATTAATAGAAATATATATTTGAATAGGTCCAGTCTTATCTTTTATAGAAAAGAATGAAGCCTTTCCCATCTTTCTAATAAACATTATTCTACCAGCTACAGTAGCAGTATCATCCATATGTTCAAATTCGTCATGTAATACTTCTGCGTATTTATCTTTTATTTCTTTAGCAAAAGCAGTTCTTTCAAATTTATGACCAAATGGATCTAAACCCATTTCTTTAATTTTTTCTGCCTTTTCTCTCCTTACTAATTCTTGATCTGTTAATTCACGCATAATATCACTTCCTCATTTCTTTATTTATTAAGTATAACATTAATTACTAAAAAATCAATCATCTTCTAAAACAAGTTCTAATTTAATTACTCTTTCATCATCTTTTATAGTTTTCATTTCTTTAATTAATTTAATAGCTTCTAATACTTCATTGATTTCTTTAACATCACCATTATAAATATCAACTAATTCATCAGGAATTTCCATATTAAAACCATAACTACTAATTAAGTTTTGCATCTGTTCTTGACTTAATCCTTCTTGTAAAGGGTATAAAGAAATATCAAATCCATACTTACCTTTAAATAAAATTTTAGCATACCTTTGACTATTTTTATCTAAGACAATCTTCTTATCTAAAAAATTATTAAAACCATATTCTTTAATTAAACCTAAATTTCTAAATAAATCATTAGTAACTCTAAAATAGTAATGTGATTTTTTAGTAGTTAAACCTAATCTTATTTTTTCATCATCACTATATTTCTCATCTATAAGTATTTTACTAACTTTATCAAAATACATAGGATATATCCTTTGTACTAAACCATTTTCTCTATAAACATGTTCATAACTTATAATACAATTTACATCATTTTGTGGATTATATTGTGTATATACTAAACCACCTTTATAATCACTTTTATCATCATAAGCTAATATGATATTAGATTCTAAACCAGTTTTTTTATTTATAAAAGCAACATATTCTCCAAAATAAATATCATAATCAGCATAACTTAATAATATTAAATCATCTTCATATAAACGAAATGGAACTCCTTCATAATTAGTTCCATTATATCTTATATAAGTTCCAAAATTATTATCCATAACAACAAGTCCAGTATGACCATTATTATCTTTAACAGCTATTACTGAAACAATTTTTTGAGGAAAACACTTATTAATAAAATGTAAAACTTCAGGCAATTGTTCTAATGCCTGAGCATCACATTTAATTATTTCCATTATTATTTTCTCCGTTATCTAAAGCTAATTTTAAAACTACAGGTTTTTCACTATCATAATTTGGTTCAGTTTCCACTTTTTTCATGTGACTTGCTATTTCTCTATATTCTTTAACCATTGGATTATCATCATTATAATAATCAATTAATTCTTCTGGAATACTTGTTTTAAAACCTAAACTTTCAAGATATTCTACTATTTCCTCAAAAGTATATTGAGAACCAAAAGGGAATGAACAGATAAAACTACTTGTTTTTTTATCATATTTTATTTCCCTATAATATCTAGAAAAAGTATTTGTTCCTTGTATTTGTAAAGCCCCAGTATCAAGAACTTTTTTTAAACCATGATCTTTAATAGTTGCAATAGTAAAAGAATGAGGTTCTTCTTCATAATCAAATGTTCTTTTAATAAATGCTTGTCTAGTACCAGGTAACTTAATACCTCTTTCTCTTAAATCAGTTTTCTTTTCAATAATAACCCTCATTGGTTCTAATAAGTAAGTTGGATATATTCTTGAATTATTTTCATAAAAATTATGTCTATATACAAGATGAACACGTATATCTTGTATAGGGTCATATTGAGCATAAACAACAAGACCATTATATCCATCTTCATCTGGACCATCAACATAATTATCAGCTGATAAAATTTCTGTATTATGAGTTAATCTATCTTCAAATATTGCTATTCCATAATTAGACCATATAAGATATTCTTGAAGACCAATTTCAGATAATTCATAATTATTATCAACTTTAAAAGCCCTATACATACTTAATCCTTTTTCATTAAAGTCAAATAAATTAAAAGTATCATCTTTTCTTAATAAAAGTTTTTCTTGACCATTATATATTACCTTAAAAAAATAACCATCAAGACCACCTAATTTATCTTGAGCATACTGAAAAGCTTCCTGCCATTTTATAATATCTTCATTATTTATTTCACCAATTGTAACCATAAACTCGCCTTCTTTTGCGCTTTATTATAATCTTTTTTACTTATTAAGACAACAAAAAAACAAATTTATTCAACAAAATTTGTTTTTTATCTTATAGTCCTATATCTCTTAATAAAGCAGAAGCACTATCATTAGCATGTTCTACAGCTAAATCAACTTGCTTTTCTAACTCTATACTTTCTTCACTAAAGTTTAATATAGAGTTATAAATATTATTTAAATCTTCTTCTACTTTATCCTCAATTGATAAATAAAAATCCTTAACTTTCATCCAATCATAGTATAATGATGAATCAACATTTTCAAATTCTTTACCAATTTTATAAGCTATATCACTAGATTTATCTATTTCTTTATTTCTATCAGTCAATATTTCTAAGCATTGTAATAATTGTTGAGATGACGAATTCATATTAATTTAAATCCCTCCATCTATACTGGTATTTGCAGATAAATAATTCTCTGTTTTCACAATAATTGAATTATCTTTATAAAATAATTCTTCATTATATTTTTTTAAGTTTTCATAAATTTCTTGAATCCTATTCATTTGTTCTTGACCAAACTGACCAGATTTAAAAAAACTTTGGACAATTTCTTGATTTTCAAATAAAGTTAATAACTTAGAAATATTATTAGAATAGTTAGTTACTGATTCTTTAAATTTATTTAACAATTCTAATATTTCTGTTTTTTCTAGAGATAAAAAGTTTACATTATCTTCCATTAAACCACCCCATAATAATTAAAATATCTTATACAATATTATTATCATTCATTTTTATAATATACTGGTAATGGTTTAAAACCACCAACAGGTAAACCGTTTAATCCTAATTCATCAAGAATTTGTCTAGCTGTATCATTAGCTTTTTCTACAGCTTGTTGAGCTGCAATCTCTAACATTTGCGTTTCTTCAACAAAGTCATTTATATCATTATATAAACTAGAGCATAAATCAACAACACCATTTTGAATTTTATAAAAGAAATCACTAGCAGTTGACCATCCATCTGTTAAAGAATAATTAACTCCTGAAAAACTATTACTTATATCACGAGCTGCTTTTCCCGCATCAGCCAAACCATTTCCATCACCCTTGGAATCATTAACTAATAATGCTAAAGCATCTCTTAATTGTTCTATAGACGAATTCATTATTTAGCACCTCCACTAACTGTCGCTCCTGCACTATCTAAACTATGCTCTACCAAATACTCATCAAGTGATTTATAATCTTTTGTTGCATGTGTACTAGTATCATCTGAATATAATGGCATCGCCTCTGCCCATCCTTCAACTTTATCATCTTTTGCAACATAAATAACATTACCACCAGAAACATTTTCTAAAGATAATTCAATATATTTGCGAGTTTGAGCAATCATTGAACCTTCACCATTTTCAATAACATTCCAATATTTTTTTAATGCATTAGATATCTTTTCTAATTTTTGACGTTGCTTATTACCAAATTTACCAGATGAATAAAAACTTTGAACTATATTTTGATCATTAAATGTTTTAATAACTTGTTGTGTTTTTGTAATATAATTTTCAACAGCATTAGATAATATATTTAAATTTCTTTTCATTTCTTCTAATTCTGATGAACTTAATATTCTTCCATTTGAATAACTAGCCCCTATATCATATACAACTTTTTTGTCATCCATAATAGCTCACCTTTCTATTATTTCAATTATATCATTTTATTAAAAAAATCTATATAAAATTATATAGACTTTACTTTTTTATTTACTCATCAACAATTTCTTTTCATAAATATCTAAAGCATTTGAAACTATTTGACGATTAATTCTAAATTTTATAAGCATTTCTTCTCTTATATCTATCGGAATTCCATCTCCTATTTGCTTTTCTATTTTATCAAATATCTTATTTAAATTATCATCACTAATTAGAGATAATTTATCTTTTAAGACTTTAGCATATGAACTATCTGACATATTTAAAAATGATAATAAACTATGAGTATCTTCATCTTCCTTTATAGATATGCCATATTTACCATCATACATAGCATTACTAAGTAAATAATCATTATTTGATAGTTTACCCATCCTTCTATTTTTTATAAAATATATATCATTTAAATCTCTTCTAGTATTAGATATTAAAACATCAAAAAGAAATATATTAACTATTTGATTCATAATATAAGCTATTACTTCATCTTTATTCTTAATATTTTTATTCTTTCTTACTTCCATTTCTACAGCTAACCAAATATTATCTAAAGTATTTCTATTAGATTTAAATAATTTACTAAATATATTGCCAATATTTATTGTACTATTTGATGCTTTCTTTTCTTCATCTAATGATTCATTTATTGTTCCCAAACTACCATTATAAAAAGCAATATCATAATCTAAAGCATCAAAGCCAAAATCTTTAGCTAAATAATATCCTACTAACTCATTAAAAACTTTTCTAATACTTAAAGCTCTTTTAAATTCATATCTTTTATTATTATAAGTAAAATAGACTACTCTACCTTGTTCATCTTCTACCTTTATATTATTTCTAGCTAAATGAATAAATCCATTAGCTTCTCTATACTTAAATTGTTCCATACCATAACCACCTTACTTTATAAGTATATCATAAAAAAAATAGAAAATTTATTATTTTCTATTTAATCTAAATCTTTCATCAGGATCTAAAACTTTTTTTCTTAGTCTTATAGCACTTGGAGTTACTTCAACATATTCATCATCAGCAATAAATTCTAAAGCTTCTTCTAAAGTAAATGTTTTAGGTTTAATAAGAGCAATTGCTTCATCAGAACCAGATGCTCTTGTATTAGTAAGTTGTTTATTTTTACAAGGATTAACATTTAAATCATTATCTCTATTATGAATACCTACTATCATACCAACATAAACATCTTCAGCAGGACCAACTATTAAAGTACCTCTTTCTTGTAAATTAAATAATGAAAAACCTAATGTTTTACCATTTTCCATAGAAACTAAAACACCATTTTTACGTCCATTAATTTCTCCTACATATGGTTTATAATCTTCAAAACTACGAACCATTATTCCTTCACCTTTTGTATTTGTAATAAAAGCACTTCTATATCCTATTAAACCTCTTGTAGGAGCACTAAATTCCAAATGTACATAGTCATTCTCATCGTTATTAACAACTTCTAAAACTGCTTTTCTTTCTTGTAAATCATTAATAATTGTTCCAGAATATGTTGATGGACAATTAACTATAACTTTTTCAAATGGTTCACACTTTTTACCATCAATTTCTTTATACAATACTTCTGGTTTAGAAACACTTAATTCATAGCCTTCTCTTCTCATATTTTCAAGAAGAATAGATAAATGCAATTCTCCCCTACCAGAAACTTTATAACCATCTGAATCTGGTAATTCTTCTACTTCCAAACCAACATTAGTTTCTAATTCTTTATCTAATCTTTCTTTAATATGTCTATTAGTTAAAAACTTACTAGCTTTATCTAATCCTGCAAAAGGACTTGAATTAACTAAGAAATCCATACTTAATGTAGGTTTTTCAATAACAATAGGTTCCATTGGTTCAACATGGTCTTTATCACAAATAGTATCCCCAATTGATATAGTAGGACATCCTGCAAAAGTAACAATATCTCCATAATAAGCTTCATCTTTTTCAACTCTTTTTATTCCTTCTTCAACAAATAATTTAGAAATTCTAAAAGATGAAATAGTTCCATCATTACGAGCTAATGCAACTGTTTGACCATTTTTTATTTTTCCTTTTGTAACACGACCTATACCTAGTCTACCAATAAATGAATCATAATCTAAAGAACTTACTTGCATTTGTAATGGATCATTTTCATTTCCTTCATATGGTTTACATTGCTTTAATACTAAATCTAATAAAGGAGATATATCCGTACCCTTTTCATCTAAAGAAAGTTCTGCAATACCTTCTCTTGCTGTTCCATAACATATAGGAAAATCCAATTGTTCATCAGTTGCATTTAATTCCATAAATAAATCAAAAGTCATATCAACAACTGCTTCAGGACGTGCATCTTTTTTATCTATTTTATTAATAAATAAAATTGGTCTTAAATTTTGTTCTAAAGCTTTTTTTAAAACAAATCTTGTTTGAGGCATTGGCCCTTCTGCTGCATCTACCAATAATATTACAGTATCAACAGTTTTCATTATACGTTCAACTTCTGAAGAGAAATCAGCATGTCCTGGAGTATCTACTATATTAATTTTATAATCTTTATATCTAATAGAACAATTCTTAGAATAAATTGTAATACCTCTTTCTCTTTCAATATCATTGCTATCCATTACACAGTCAACTACTTCTTCATTATCTCTAAAAACCCCATTTTGAGAAAGTAAAGCATCTACTAAAGTACTTTTACCAGCATCAACATGTGCCACAACAGCTATATTAATAATTTTTTCCATATAACTTTCCCCACTTCTTTTTACAAAATCCAAGGAACACAATACCACATTTTAAGCAAAAAGACAAGATTTAATAACATTATGTTATTTAAAATTCAAAGTGCCCATATATACTTGTCATGGGAAATAAGTTATAGAAATTAGTCAAGGACGAACAAA
>CANQZL010000010.1 GCA_947628325.1 uncultured Bacilli bacterium | reverse complement strand
GGTTCTTCTTTTGTGGCAAACTTGATGGGAATTACCGAAGTAAATTCTTTAGCCCCTCATTACCGTTGTCCAAATTGTAAACGAAGTGAGTTTGAAGGCGATGACAAAGAACCTTTAGGAAATACTTATAAATGTGGTTACGATTTACCAGATCGAGAATGTCCAGTATGTCATACCAAAATGACGAAAGAAGGACACGATATTCCATTCCAAACATTCCTAGGATTTAATGCTGATAAAGTTCCTGATATTGATTTAAATTTTTCTGATTTAAACCAAGCCAGTGCTCATGAATATACCAAAGTATTATTTGGTGTAGATAATGTTTACCGAGCTGGAACAATTGGAACGGTTGCCGAAAAAACAGCGGAAAGTTATGTAAGAGGTTACTGTGACGATAAAAATATTATTATGCGTAGAATAGAGCAAGAACGACTTGCCATAGGATGTACGGGTTGTAAAAGAACGACTGGGCAACATCCAGGGGGAATTGTTGTTATTCCAGGATATATGGAAGTCTTTGATTTTACACCTTTTCAATTTCCAGCCGAAGATCCAACAAGTGCTTGGCGAACTACCCATTTTGATTACCATGCTATAGATGCCGATTTATTAAAATTAGATATACTTGGTCACGATGATCCAACAGTACTTAGAATGCTTCAAGATTTATCAGGTATTGATGTTACCAAAATAGATTTAGGTGACTTAGATACTATGAAAATATTTACAGGACCTGAAATACTTGGAGTAGATAGATATAAATTAAGAGGTTTAACAGATAAAGATGGTCGTAAATATTGTCCAACTGGGACATTAGGAGTACCAGAATTTGGAACATCATTCTTACTAGGAATGCTTGAAGAAACCAAACCAACAACATTTGCAGAGTTAATAAAAATATCTGGTTTGTCTCATGGTACAGATGTATGGTTAGGTAATGCTAGAGATTTATGTACTCCTAATGCTGAAGGTAAAATAGAGGTTCCATTTAAAAATGTTATTGGGTGTCGTGATGATATTATGGTTAACTTAATAGCTTGGGGTATGAAACCCGCAAAAGCCTTTAAGATAATGGAATTTGTTCGTAAAGGAAAAGCTTCAAAAGATCCAGCAACGTGGTCAGAACATGTCGCAGCAATGAGAGAAGCGAATATACCAGAATGGTATATAGAATCTTGTCGTAAAATAAAATACATGTTTCCCAAAGCTCATGCTACAGCATACGTAACATCAGCTTTCCGTATAGCTTGGTTTAAAGTACATCATCCTATTTGGTATTATTGTGCTTATCTGTCTATTCGTCGTGATCAATTTGATATTGAATCTATGATAAAAGGGGAGGATGCAATAAGAGCTAAGATTGATGAAATAGATGCTAAAGGTAATAGTGCTAGTAATAAAGAAGTAGATACAAGAGAAACATTATGTATTTGTCTTGAAATGTGTATGAGAGGTTTCTATTTTAAAAATATAGATGTAGATAAAAGCGATGGCAAAAAATTTGTTATTACAGAAGATCAAAAAGGTTTAATAATTCCTTTTAGAGCCTTAGATGGTCTTGGAGATAACGTTGCTGCTGCTATTGTCAAAGCTCGTCAAGGAGGACCTTTTATTTCAATAGAAGATTTAAGAGAACGTGGCAAAATTAATAATACGTCATTAGAAAAACTAAAAGCATTAGGTTGTTTAGACAATCTTTCAGAAAGTAATCAGTTAAGTTTATTTTAACTGATTATTTTTTTGGCAAAAAAAATAAGCTATTTGTAAGCTTATTTTTTAAGTTCAATACTATCAAAAACAAATTTGTTATCTTCAGTTTCTTTTAATGTAATATCATATTTGTTAAATTCATCAACTTTATCTTCAGGGAATTCTTCTTTTTCAGCATTCTCAACAATAATTTCTTCACCATTAGGATCTTTAGCATACATTATTGTTCCAGCATTATTATAAACATATGCAATAGCAATTGTAGTAATTATTTTATCTTTCTTTTTTACAGTTTCAATTATTTTATAGTCAATATATCTATCTCGATCAGTTAAATCTTGAACACCACTATTGCTCATTAAGTAAACATCGTATACACTATCATAAACAAATTTATACATAAAATTGATACTATCATCTGCTGATTGATTTTTAAAATCTACACCAAATAATTCTTTAACGGCATTTCTTATACCTTCGCCTTTATAAACAGTATATTTATCTATATCAGTATAACCACCATCTTCTTTTAATTCTAGTAGAGTATTAGTATTAATACTTAAATCAATATTATTATCTGTAGCATAATTAATTGCTGAATAGATTATTGCAGCTGGTTCTAAATCTTCATAAGTTGTTTTTTCATTTTGATAAAGAATTTCTAGTCCTCCATAAAAACTTGAATAACCTCTTGTTAAATTAGCATAGTATTCAATTGATAAATTCTCTGCATTTTCTGCCTCTTCTTCAGTTGGCTTTTTACTACCTCCAAGATTCTTAACGATAAAAAATACTCCTACAGCAACTACAAGTACAATAAGAATTAAAACAAATAGTTTTTTTACATCAAAATTTTTCATTTTATAACCTCTTTCCTACTATAAATAATAACATATATTAAAAAAATAATCTATATTTTTGTGATAAGCATATAAGTTATAAAAATAATTTTTAATAAATTTAGTTTTTCTCTGTAAAAAGAGATAAAAAATTTAATATTTTTGGTATAATAATAAACAGGTGATAAATATGAAGAAAGTTATTCTAGTAGATGGAAATAATTTAATGTTTAGAAGTTACTATGCAACTGCTTATACAGGAAATGTAATGAAAAATAGTAAAGGATTTCCAACTAATGCTTTATATGGTTTTGTCGGAATGATGAATAAAATAATTCATGAAGAAAAGCCTGAATATATTGCTGTAGCTTTTGATATTGGAAAAAACTTTCGTAAACAAAAATATGAAACTTATAAAGATGGAAGAGCTGAAACACCCGAAGAATTAAAAATGCAAATGCCAATTGCTAGAGATATTTTAAAAGCTATGGGTATTCAATATTTTGAACTGGAACCTTATGAAGCTGATGATATAATAGGAACCTTTGCTAAATTTTGTGAAGAAGATCCTGAATTTGATGCTACTATTATTTCTTCTGATAAAGATTTACTACAATTAATTAGTAATGTAGTTGATGTTAAATTACTAAAACAAAAAGATTATATAAGATATAACCCTAAAACATTTAAAGAAGATTGGGGCTTTGAACCAATTAGAATGATAGATTATAAAGCCTTAGCTGGTGATCCTTCTGATAATATTCCTGGTGTTAAAGGAATTGGTGATAAAAGTGCCATCAATTTACTTAAAACTTATGATACGATAGAAGATATTTATGAACATATTGATGATATAAAAGGAAAGATGAAAGAAAAATTACTTGATGATAAAGATAATGCTTTTATGAGCAAAGAAATGGCAACTATATATCGTGATGTTCCATTAGATGTAAAACTAGAAGAAATTAAATATAATGGTGCTGATTTAATTAGTTTAAATAAAATATATGAAGACTTAGAATTCTTTTCTTTAATAAAAAAGAATGTAGAAACTTCAATGCCTATTGAAACAGATATAGTATATAAAAATGTTATAGATGCTAAAGATTTAGATAACTTAGAAGATAAAATAGCTTTATATATTGAATGTGATGAAGAAAATTATCATAACGGAAATATAGTTGGAATAGGTCTTTCAGATAGTAAAAATAATTATTTTATTAGTAATAATGCTTTAGAAAATGTTATTGATTTAATAAAGAAAAAAACTATTTATACATTTGATCAAAAGAAAAATTTTGTTTTACTTAAAAAAGAAGGCTTTGAAATTAGTTCTGAATTTGATGTAATGATAGCTGCTTATTTATTAAATATTAATATTAAAGATGATATTGCTTATTTAATGAATAGTAATGGAACACAAATTAATTTTTATAGTCAAAGTTTAAAAAATGGTTTTGATAAAAAAGATATCGTTGCCAAAGCTAGATTTATTTATGATATAAGAGATAAATATTATAATGATTTAAAAAATGAAGAGATGCTTGACCTTTTTGAGTCAATAGAAATGCCTCTTATTACAGTTTTAGCTAATATGGAATATGATGGAGTTAGAGTAGATGAAAATATTTTAAAAAATATGAGTGAAGAGATGACTAATCGTATTTCAGATATAGAAAAAGAAATATATAATTTAGCAGGTGAAGAATTTAATATAAGTAGCCCTAAGCAACTAGGTACAATTCTCTTTGAAAAATTAGAACTACCATATGGCAAAAAAAATCAAAAAGGATATAAAACAGATGTCAGTATTTTAAATAAACTAATTGATAAGCATCCAATAATTAGTAAAATATTAGAATATAGAGGTCTTACTAAAATAAAAAGTACTTATTTGGAAGGGCTTTCTAATTATATAAAAGAAGATGGTAAAATACATACCATATATAAACAGAATTTAACTAGAACAGGAAGATTATCATCAGTTGAACCAAATTTACAAAATATTCCAACTAGAGATGAAGATGGAAGAAAAATAAGAAAAGCTTTCTTACCAGTAAATGATATGTTTTTAAGTGCTGATTATTCTCAAATGGAATTAAGAGTCTTAGCTCATGTTAGTGATTCAAAAGATTTACAACAAGCTTTTATTAATGATGAAGATATTCATACAAGAGTAGCTGCTGATATGTATGGAATAGATATAAAAGATGTTACAAAAGAGCAAAGAAAAACTGCTAAAGCAGTAATATTTGGAATTGTTTATGGTATAAGTGGTTTTGGTTTAGGAGAAAACTTAGAAATAAGTGCTAAAGAAGGGCGAGATTTCATTAATAAGTATTATGAACTATATCCAGGAGTTAAAACTTATATGGATAATATTGTTGCTCAAGCTTATAAAGATGGCTTTGTTAAGACTTTATTTAATCGTAAAAGAGTTATTGATGAACTAAATAATAAAAATTTTATGGTTAGACAAAGCGGAGAAAGAATAGCTCTTAATACTCCAATTCAAGGAACATCAGCTGATATTATGAAAATTGCAATGGTTAAAATATTTAATGAAATGCAAGAGAAAAAATTAAAAAGTAAAATGCTTTTACAAGTACATGATGAATTAATATTTGATGTTGTTAAAGAAGAAAAAGATATTTTAGAAGAATTAGTTAAGAGAAATATGGAAACATGTGTAAAATTAAAAGTTCCATTTAAAGTAAGTAGTGATTATGGAACAGATTGGTATGAAGCTAAATAGGAGGGTTTATGAAAGTAGTAAAAAATTTTATAATAATTGATTTTATAGTTTTATTAATTAAAGTATTAGGAGGAATTCTCTGTTCATCTAAGACTATGTTAGCAAGTGCTGTCTTAGATATATCCCTTATTATCAGTGGATTAATAGTTTGTAATAGTAAAGAAAATAAAAAGTATAAAGGAATTATAAGTTCCATTATTGGCTTAGTAATAATTATCTTAAGTTTATTAATGATATTTTATAGTATAATTACTGATATTAAAAAAACTAGTTTATTAATTTTAATATTTATAATTCTAAGTTTAATAATAAGATATATTGCTGTATGTTTTCAAACAAATGCCAGTTATCAAAGAAAAAAAGGTTTACTTACTTATGCTAAATTAAATAGTACTTTAGACTTTATTAGTTATGGTGTTATACTTGGTGCTTTAATCTTAATGAAAATTAGTAAATGGGTTAAAATATTAAAATATGCTGATATTTTAGGAACGATTATTATTAGTGGCTTTGCTATTTATAAAGGGATTAAAATTATTAGCAAAAGTATTAAATATTTAGAAAATAAAGATGAAGATAAAACAGATGAATATATTGAAGAAATAAAAACAAGAAAAGAAGTTAAAAAAGTTGAAAAATTAGAAGTATTAGCTTATGGTGGAATCAAAAATATTAATTGTAATTTAATTTTAAATGATGGTATTAGTGTTGTAGATGTAAACACATTTGTTATTACATTACAAGATTATTTACTTAAATTTAGTGATTCAGTAAAGATAAGCTTAGTCCAAAAAGTAGAACCAAAAAGAGTTAAAGTAAAAGTAAGGAGTAAAAAAGCAGATGCCAGAAATAGCGGAAGTAGAAACAGTAAGACAAACCCTAAAAGGAAAAATTCTAAACCAAAAAATAAAAGACGTTAATATCTTATATGATAAAATTATTGAATCTGATATTAATGAATTTAAAAAGAATTTAATTGGGCAAAAATTTAATGATATTTTACGAAGAGGTAAATGGTTAATATTTGATGTTGGTGATTATTATTTATGTAGTCATTTACGAATGGAAGGTAAATATTTTATCAAGAATCATGATGAGGAAATAAATAAACATGAACATATAATTTTCACATTTGATGATAATACTGATTTGCGTTATCATGATACAAGAAAATTTGGGAGAATGAATTTAGTTTTAAAGAAAGACTTAGAAACTGTTGAAGGTGTTCATAAACAAGGAATTGAACCAATAGATGATAAATTAACTAAAGAGTATTTATATAATAATTTTAGTAAAAGAAAATTACCTATGAAAACATTACTACTAGATCAGACTATTATTTCTGGACTTGGTAATATTTATGCTGATGAAGTACTATTTGCTGCGAAAATAAATCCGACAAAACTTGGTACAAGTATTACTTTAGATGAATGTCAAAAGATAGTTGATGTATCTAAAGAAATTATTAAAGAAGCTATTAAATGTGGGGGAACAACAATACGAAGTTATACTTCTAGTCTAGGTGTTACAGGAAGATTTCAACAAAATTTAAAAGTTCATAAAAGAGAAAATGAAGAGTGTAAAGATTGTCATTCGATAATAAAAAGAATTGTTGTCGGAGGACGAAGCACTTATTATTGTGAAAATTGCCAAAAATAAAAAATAAGTTAGGAGTAAAAAGATGAAAAAGGAAAAAATTAAATTTAGTAGTTTATCTAAAGATATGCAAAATGAAATAAGAAGAGAATATAGAGATACTTGTCATTTGGATTATCAATATTCTATTAATTTATTTATTATCTATGTAATATTAGGTATTATTTGTTTAAGTGGAATATTGTTAATATGTTTTAAATATTATTTAGAAGGTAGTTTAATTTTTTCTTTATCATTTGTTTTTATGATTATAGATTTATATTTTTTATATTTGTCTAATCTTAATTTTTATAAATTTTTAAAGAAGAAAAAAATGGTAAAATAAAAGGAAGTCTTATGACTTCTTTTGTAATGGAATATTTTTAATATCAAAATTATTTAAAGATTTCTTAGTAGCTTGTTCAAATAAATAAGCTGCTTTTAATTCATATTCATAAACTAAAGAATCTTTTATAGGCGTAGTAGGTAAAGTAAAATCTTTTTTTATTTGATTTAAATAAGTTTGACCTTTTTCATTAAAGCCTAAAATTTTCATATAATCCAAAGAACATTTTTTATTATCTTCTTTAGTTAAACCAGCTAAGATATGTAACAACATTCTATTAAGTTTATTATAAGTATATCTTTTAGTTTTAATATTACTTATTAATTCATCCATGTTTTTTGATTCTCTTATATATTTTTTTATTCTAAATTCAATACCTTCATCTACGTCTAAATAAATACTTAAATCTTTATCAGTTAGAATTTTAAACTTTAATAAATTAAATAAATTATCATTACTAATATTAAAAATATTATTTTTAGATTCTAAAGGTAAATATTTACTAATATCTTCACCATTTTTAAGTTTTTCACGTATATTAGAAGCACTTACAATATCTCCATCCAATAAAATATCATGATAAGAATTAGTTCTTTTTATAGTTTCGGGAATAATCTTATCATTTATTTGTTTAATCGCTTTAATATAAGATATCCCTAATAAATCATTTGGATTATTAATATCTTCATTAATATTTAAAGCTTTTTTCATAGCTGTTGGATAATTATCTCCCTCATCTAAATATTTCTTAAAATTTTCATTATATAAAGGATCATTTAATTCAATATCGACAATTTTTTCTAATAATGAAATATTATTTGATTCGCTTCCAAAAATTATTCTTTCTACTTTAAATTCATTTAGTAACTTTATACTATTATAAGCAAAAATATCAGATGATTGTGTTCCATAAATAAAAGGAAGTTCTATGATAATATCAATATTATTATTTAAAGAAATATTTATTTTACTTTCTTTGGATAATATAGATATATTGCCTCTTTGCGTAAAATAACCATTTAATACTAAGATAATAAGTGAATCTGGATATTTTTCTTTTATTTTATTAAGATGATATAAATGTCCATTATGAAAAGGATTGTATTCTGCTATTATTCCAATTATATTCATATTTATCACCATCTTTATTATAATATATTTAAATTAAAAGATAAAATAATTAGTTAGATATGTTTACTTAATGAAGGTTGTAATATTTAATAAAATAAGTTATAATTATGGCGCTAGTGGGTGAAGAAATGTATATAGATTTAGCTAAAATAGATGAAAAAGGTATTGTAATTGATGATGTAGTATCTTTTAATGAAGATTATTTAAAAAATACACCTATTCAAAAATTAGACAATGTAAAAGTTAAAGGAAGAGCTTATTATAGTGTGACTAATGAAATTGTTTTTGATTGTAATGTAGAAGGAGAAATGACATTATTAGATGCAATGGATTTAGAACCAGTTCTTTATCCATTTAAATTTGAAATATCAGAAGTATTAAGTGAAAATGATGACGAAATAAGTAAAAAAGAGTTGAAAACACTTGATATTATGGACATTTTATGGCAAAATATTGTATTGGAAGTCCCAATTAGTTATCGTGCTCATCCTGATAAGAAATATGAGATGTCAGGTGAAGGATGGGAACTAGTAGATGGAGAAAGAAAAAAGATTGATCCAAGATTAGCTCCTTTAATAGAGCTACTTGAAAAAGAAGGGAAGGAGTGATATCATGGCAGTTCCTTTTAGAAGAACAAGTAAAACTAAAAAAAGAATGCGTCGTACTCACTTAAAAAAAGAAGTTGGAACATTAACTAAGTGTCCTAAATGTGGAGCAACTATCCAACCTCATCGTGCTTGTATGAAATGTGGTTACTATAAAGGTAAAGAAGTAATCGCTATGCAAGAAGACGCTACTGAAGAATAGTTTTACACTACTTTTAGTAGTTTTTTTTTGCTCATAAATAAGCTATAATAAATAATAGAGGTGTAAATAATGAAGAAAATAATTATTTTACTTTTAATTTGTTTACTAACTTCTTGTGGAAATAAACTTTCTTGTGAGAATGGAACACTAGAAGGAAAAAAATGCAAAATTGTTCTTGATGAAACTCCTCAAATGGTCTGCCCAAATGGTTATAATTTAAATGAAGAGACTAATAAGTGTGAAAATATCCTTGTAATAGATGCAAGACCCGAATATATTTGTCCAGATGGTTTTACAGATGGTGGAGATAGATGTATAAGCATTGAATCATATGATAAAGTTGAAAAAAAAGAGTGTTTAACAGATAAAGAAGAAGCTGAAGCTTTTGAAAAAGATAATGTTTGTTATGAAAAAGTTTGTATAACAAAGGCAGAAGATGGCTCTTGTACTGAATATAGTGAGACTCCTATTGATTATAAAGTGTCAATGGTTTGTCCAGATGAAACAGGCATTGCTTTTGGCGAATGTCATAAAATAGTTTGGCAAAATAAAGATTATAATTGTAAATTAGGAACGTATGATAAAAAAAATAAAAAATGTGTTATTGTCGATGAAAAAGACTTAGAACCAAAATGTAAAGATGATTATACTTATTATAAAGAAGATAATATTTGTGAAAAAATTTATTATGAAAATGCATATAAAAAGTAATATATGTATTTTTTTGTGGTATACTATATATAGATGCCGATTTAGTTAAATGGTATAACGGAACCATGGTAAGGTTCAATAAATAGTTCGATTCTATTAATCGGCACCAGTATAATAGGAAACTCGAACTACTCATAGTTTGAGTTTTAATATGCAATAATTTATGTTACAATTATATTTAATAGGAATGATAGTTTATGGAAAATTTAACAGTAGAAGAATGTTTAAAAAAATATCCTTATTTGAAAAAAATGACTAAAAATACTCATTTTATTGAACATGATGACTTTATTGCTTTAAAAAATAGTGATTATATTGAAGTTATGAATCAAAAAATTAGTATAAAATTTTTAGAAAATATATTACGAGATGATACCTATTATCATTATGCGTGTCGTTTCCTATCAAATGAAATCTCTATATTTAATGTTACTTATATTATAAGTGGAGATACTGGAGGAGCAATTAGTTATACCAAATCTCAAATTGTTGTAGGAATTGAAAAATTAATAAATGATGGCTTAATTAAATTAAATGATCAAGAAACTGAAAGATTTAACTATTTAAAAAGTTTAATTTCTTATAAAAATTTTTTACAAATATATGAAAATGAAATCTTTAGTATTAGTATGGATGGTAAAGAATATCAAATTCCTGTTAAGCAAATAATTAATTTAATGACATTATCTAAAGAAGAATTTGATGAATTATGTGATAACAATGATATAAAAGACTTTTGTGGTATTCCTAAAAAATATTTTATATATGCTTCTTATAAATTTTTTAAAAATAATAATATATTTGAGAATTTTGTTTTACCTGAAAAGATGTTTAAAAGATATAATGATATAAGATCTTTACAAAAAATTGATATTCAAGCTATTAATAATTTTTTTGAAACAGAAGATGAATTATTTAAGAAAGTTGAAATTGATAAAGAATTAGAAAATAAAATATTAGAAGGTTTACCTAATGATGCTAATGAACTTGAAAAAGCTATATATATTTATATTAAGATGTGTAAACTTCTAACTTATGATGATGAATATTATGCTGTTAATCAAATAGGAGAAGCAACTTATAAACATCAAGATATTAAATATGTTTCATCTATAAATTTAAAAAACAATAAAATTGTTTGTTTTGAATTTAATTTAATATATTCAAAGTTATTAGATAAATTAGGTATAAAATTTAGAAGTACTTATAAAAATATGATTGGTGAAGCATATGGAGGATCTCACGCTTATTTAGAATTTAGAAGTCAAAAATTTTTAGTTAAAGCTGATTCTGTTATGTCTATATTATTAGGAGATATAATGCAAGCCAAATTAAATCAACCATTATTTGGTTTAATATGTCTAAATAAAAATGAAAAAACCAAAAAAGAATTCTATGAAACAGTTAATAAAGTATATGAATTGATTGCTGAACAAGAAAAAAGTAATGAAAGATATATGGTAGGTCATATAAAAACCTTAGATGAACTTTTAGCAGAATATAAACAAGTAACTTCTAATTTAGAAGATATTGATATAAATGAAAGGTTTGCAATTTTAATAGAAAAAGTTAATGAAACTAAAATGGTAGGAATTGATTCTTTATCATATGTATTACAACTTAGAAGTATTATGTTTAATGAATATGAAAGACAAAATAATATGTTTGTTACAATAATAAGAAATAATGAACCATTTGATAAGGAAAGAGTAGCGATGGCTAGTGCTATATTTACAATAAATGTAAATGGTATTGAAACTAATCCTGAAGAGAATATATATTATTATTTTAATCCTAATAAAAAATTAATTGTTATTTCTAAAGAAGAACTTCAAGATAAATTTGATAATAAAATATTTGAATATGTTCAAAGTAAGAATCCTAAGATACCTGGAATTATAGAAAGGGGAGGATTAAAAAAATGATTAATAAATTACGTGAATTAAATGAGAAAATGTTAATTAAATATAAAAATGATGAAAAAAATTTAAGAAAATATCAAATAATAAAAGAAATTTTAAATGATGATAAATGTTTTTTTAATATTCCTATAGAGTATGCTTATTCTATATTAAGAGATTTAGAAATAGAAGAAAACAAAATAAAAGATGTATATAAGGAATTAATAGATAGTAAAAACTTTTAGTAAAGTATATACCATAGTTAAAAGATACATTTTAATTTATAGTTATACCGATATAACAAATAGTTATATAAAATACTAAATTAATTTAAAATTTTATATTTTAGTATTTAAAAAAGTTATAGCAGAACTCTTTGCTATAACTTTTTGCATTTAAAACCTATTATTATATTAATAATAATACTTCCTATAATAATTACTAATATCGAAAATAATGTCTTAGTTATTCCAAAATAAAAGTAACCAAATAAAATAATAATAGAATTAATAATAAAATTTATTATCGAAATTTTTATATGAAAATATTTATGAATTAATAAATTAATAATAGTTAATCCTCCTGAAGAAAAATTATATTTATAAATAAAACCACTTGTTATACCAAAGATTATTCCTGATAAAATAATAAATATTAGTTTGTAGTCTTGTAAAAAAGGTATAGGGTGTATATAACTAGTTAGCTTTATAAATAATGGGTAAATTAATGATGATACTAAAGCTCCAGAGGTATTTTTAACTGGTAAAAAAAATATACTAATAATAAGTGTTATAGTATTAATAAGAAAAATTATAAGAGAGGGACTTAAGTCTACTAAATAATTTAATAATATAGCTAGACCTTGCGTTCCACCAGTAACTAAGTTTAATTCTTTTAAAATTAAATTAAAATTTAAGGAAGCTAAAAATAAACAAAGTAAAAGGATAATATAACTTTTTATTTTTTTCATAATAAACCTCTATTATTATTTAGTATGTATTTTTATATATTAATTTATGCTATAAATAAAAAATAAGTAATAAAAAAAGTTCTTTTTTCAGAACTTTATTTATTTTTTTGAGTGCCTTTATATGAAGCAGATACTTCAATAAATTTTTTAAATAGAGGATGTGGTCTATTAGGACGAGATTTAAATTCTGGATGAAATTGACATGCTATATAATGAATATGCGTAGGTAGTTCAATTATTTCAACAAGATTTGCTTTTGGATTAATACCAGAGAAAACTAAACCATTTTTCTCAAACAATTCACGATATTTGTTATTAAACTCATAACGATGTCTATGTCTTTCTAAAATTATATCTGTTTTATAATCCTCATAAGCTAAAGTATCTTTCTTTAATTCACATTCATAATTCCCTAGTCTTAAAGTACCACCCATATTAATAACTTGTTTTTGATCAGCCATTAAATCTATAACAGGATTTTTACATAAAGGATCAAATTCAGTTGAATTAGCATCTTCTAAGTGACAAACATTACGTGCAAATTCAATTGAAGCTATTTGCATACCTAAGCATAATCCAAGATAAGGAATATTATTTTTTCTAGCATACTCAGCTGCTTTTATCATTCCTTCAATTCCTCGTGAGCCAAATCCACCAGGAACAATAATTCCCTTAGAATTCTTAAAAATTTTGTTTAAATCACATTTAGAATCTTCTAAGGATTCACTATCTACCCAATTAATATTTACTTTGACACCTATTGGATAACCAGCATGTTTTAAAGATTCAACTACTGATATATAGGCATCATGTAATTCAACATATTTTCCTACTAAAGCTATTTCAATTTCATCTTTTAAGTTATCAGTAGTTTTAACTAAGTTTTCCCATTCTTTAATATTTATTTTTTTAATATCTAATTTAAACTGATTTAAAATAATTTCATCAATACCTTGTTCATGATAAATTAAAGGAATGCGATAAATATTAGTAACATCTGGAGAAGAAATAACATTTTTAGGAGGAATACTACAAAACATAGATATTTTTTTCTTGATATCTTCATCTAGCATAACAGGAGTTCGACATACAATAATATCAGGTTGTAAACCTAAACCACGCATTTCAATTACTGAGTGTTGAGTAGGTTTTGTTTTTAATTCACCACTACCATATATTTCAGGAACTAAAGTAGTATGAACATATAAAGTATTTTCAATACCTTCTTCTAAACGCATTTGTCTTAAAGCCTCTAAGAATGATTGAGATTCAATATCACCAATAGTTCCACCAATTTCCGTAATAATAATATCAGCATTTGATGTATGAGCAGCTTCGTATATACGAGCCTTTATTTCATTAGTTACATGAGGAACTATTTGAACTGTTCCTCCTAGAAAATCTCCACGACGTTCTTTTTCAATAACCGAAGCAAAAACTTTACCCATTGTCATATTAGACGTATAATTTAATTCCTCATCTATATATCTTTCATAATGTCCTAAATCTAAATCAGTTTCAGAACCATCTGCTGTAACAAAAACTTCGCCATGTTGATATGGTGACATTGTTCCAGGATCAACATTAATATATGGATCAAACTTTTGCATAAATACTTTGTATCCACGACTTTTTAATAATAAAGCAATAGAAGATGCAGTAATACCTTTACCAAGACCAGAAACTACACCTCCTGTAACGAAAACATATTTAGCCATTTTTTCATACCTCCTACCAAATAAAAAAAGCCAATATACGAGAAACACTATTAGGCTCTCTTAAATTATATCACTAAAAATATTAATATTTGAAGAAAAAATTATAAAATGTAAATAATTACTAAACTTTATTTAATTTTTATGATATGATTATAAAGAATAAGGGCGTGGTTAGATGAAATGTCTTAAGTGTGGAAAAATTATTGAGGACAATGTAAAAGAATGTCCTTATTGTGGCAATGAAATTGACAATTTAGAATTAGATCTGCCTAAATTAAAAGATAATAGTGATGAAAAAATTCAAAAAAAAGAAGAATCTTTATCTAAACCATCAAAAAGTAAGAAGAAAAACAAAATAGTTATTGAAGTAGATGATAATTATAAATTTGAACGTACTATGCCTTTAGACGAAGATAAAGATGATAATAAAGAATCTCTAGACATCGACACTCAAGATGATTTAAAAGTTAATTCTTTATCCCAATCTGAAATAAATAATAATGAAAAAGAAGAATTAGGTAATGAAGAAAAGATAACTATTGCTTCTCAAGAAAGTATCCAAAAAAGAAAAAAGATTCTGTTAGTTATTAGTTCGATTTTTCTAATTTTTGCCTTGGTTTTTTGTACTATTATATTTGTTTTATCGCAAAATCATAAAGCTACTGAAAGCAAAGACTATAATGTTAGATTACAAGAAGCTTTACAAAATTATTATGAAAGTGAAAATATTGATGATTTAGTATATTTGTTAGAAGAAAATAAAAATAATCCTGAAATAATAGAAAATATTCAACTTAAAACAAGAGATACTTGTGATAGTTGGATAACTTCTTATATTGATTCAGAACCAAATAATGCCAATGAATTTAAGGATATTACAAATAAATATAAATTATTAATTAGTAATTTAAATGAATATGCTAAAATAACAGTTGATGACAAAGAGATAAAATATCTAGAAGATAATAAAAGTGAAGAATTATTAGCCAAAATAGACAATATATATAATGATAGTTCAGATTATATAAAGGCATTATCCTTATATAAAACAAATGATTATAATAAAGCTTATAATATATTTAAAAATATAGAGCAAAATAATTCTTTCTATAATAAAGCAAATGATTATATGTCTAAAATTAATAAGAGTATTTTAGAACTATTAAAAAAAGATATTGAAAAATTAGAGTATTCTATAGATTCTTTATCTGAAAGTGGCAAAGCCATAAGATATCGACAAATTGTTTTTATAATAAATGAATATAATAGTGTTTATTCTACATTAAATCTTACATCTAATAGTGAATATCAAAAAATATTAAATGAATATAAAGATAAGTATTCTAAATATCATACGGAATCTAATACTTTAGGTGATACAGATATTAATTTAGATGATATGGGTAATACATAAAATATATATATTAATAAAAAAGTATTTAATAGCACTTCCTTTTTAGGAAGTGTTTTCTTATAAAATATTTATATAAATAAAAAGTTAAATTATTCTTAAAATAACTTTTATGTTACAATAATATTAGGTGGTTTTATGGAAGTCCAACTAGGAGAATATAATATACCTTTAGAAATAATTAG
>CANQZL010000009.1 GCA_947628325.1 uncultured Bacilli bacterium | reverse complement strand
AAGAAGGAAAAATAATTTTCTTTTCTACTCATGTTTTAGAAGTTGCAGAAAAATTATGTAATCGTATAGCAATTATAAAAGATGGAAAAATTATTATAGATGGTGATATGGAACATGTAATAGCTGATAAAAGTCTTGAAGAAATATTTATGGAGTTGATTGCTGATGAATAAACTTCTTAAACTTTTATATGTAAATATTATTGATATGTTTGATATAAATAGATATCGTTTAGCTAAAGAAAATAATATTAAAACTAATTTTGAAGGACGTGCTATTATTATAGCTTTAATAGCAATATTTTATATTTATTTTATTTATAAAATAGCTTTTTCAATTAAATTGTCTAATAACTATTTACTTTTAAGTCTAGGCTTTATTATTAGTACTATTATTTGTTTTATTATTAATTTATTTTCTGTAGAATCAGCTATTTTTAAAAATGAAGATAATGATATCTTATTTTCTCTTCCTTTATCAAGACAGCAAATACTTTTAAGTAAATTATTTAATGTTTATTTAAAAAATATTTTTTATGTAGCTCTTATTATGTTTCCTATTTTACTTGCAGTGTATAATAAGACAGATATAATTAATGATACGATAGTTTTAATGTGTATAGTTACTTCATTTATAATTCCTTTAGTACCAATAGTTATAAGTACAATATTTTCTTTTATAAACTCATTCTTTAAGATTAAATCAAATAATAATTTATTATATAAACTAGGTAAAATTCTTATAATAGCAATGTTTATTTTCTTATTTTATTTATTATTTAGAGTAATTGATACATCAAGTATAGAAGTAGCTTTAAATAGTTTTATAAAACAATTTAATTATTTATATCCTTTAAATTTCTTTTTCTATAAAGCTATATCTAATGAAAATATTTTATTCTTTCTGCTTTTAGTTATTATTTCTATTATGTTTTTATATATATATAATTTATTTATATCTAATAATTATTTAAAAATATGTTCATTACTAAAAGGAGTTAAAAAGAAAAAGAATTTTATTTACCATAAGAAACATAATTTACATCGTGTTTTTGGTCTTGTAAGAAAAGAACTTCTTAGTTTATTTACTAATAAAACATATTTATATAATTCTTTTGGTATAACTTTTGTAATTACTATTATAATTTTTCTAATCTTAAATTTTATTAATTTAGATAATCTAACTTCTTATAATTCTTTTTATGATTATTTTAACTTGTATGCTCCAACTATTTTAGCTATGCTTGTTACTTTAAAAAATTCTACAATATGTTCTATGAGCTTAGAAAAAAATAATATGGAAATGTTACGAACTATGCCAATAAATATGGGAAAGATTATTTTAGCTAAATGGATTACTAATGTTCTAATAAGTAGTATCTTCATCTTTATTAATACATTATTAATAAATTATTACTTTGATGTTTCTAAAGTAACTTTAATATTCATAATTTTATTACCTTTAATAGCTGTTATGTTTACTAGTTTAACAAGTCTTGTTTTAGATTATCGTTTTATAAGCAAAAAAGAATCTGATGATAATATTATAATTAAGCAACGTTTAATTAATTTTGTCCCTTCTTTTATATCATTAGTAATAGGTATCTGTCCGATATTATTCCCAATATATTCAGAATATTATTTATTACTAGGTACTTATATTCTAATAATGATATTAATAATGTTCTTTGAAATAGGATACCTTTACTTTAATAGAAAAAAATTAATACATAATTTATTTAATTAAATAAACTAATAGAGTAGAAATACTCTTTTTTTAATGTTATAATATTACAAGAATAGAGGGATAGTATGAAAGATGTTGACGTAATAGTTGTTGGTGCAGGCAATAGTGGACTTATAAGTGCAATTTCTCTATTAACTAGTGGATATAAAGTATTACTTCTTGATGAAAAAAGTACGACTGGTGGTGGAGCTAAAACCATAGTCAAAGGAAGATTTGAATTTGAACCAGTTATCAATAATTTATATATTAATAATGATATTAGTGATATTTATCAATTAAGAAATATTTTAGATAAATTTGGTATAACTGAAAAAATAAATTTTTCACAAATAACTGAATCTTTTAAAGTAATAAGTAAAGATAAAGAATATATTCTTCCTTTAAATCTTCAAGAGTTTATAAAAAAAGTAGAAGAATATATTCCAAATAGTATTACATCTTTAAGATTATTCTTCAAACTAGCTATAGAGTGTAATGAAGCAATGAATTATATTTTTGCGAATCTAGATAATATAGATTATAAATATTTAAATAAGGAATATATGAACTTTGTTAAAATATGTGGTTGTTCTGTAAGCAAAGTATTAGATACTATAGAAATGTCTTTAGAAGTTCAAGAAATAATCAATTCATTATGGATATGTTATGGTAGTCCTGAAACTGAAATCGCTTTTGTTGATTACGCTGTATTTATCTACAATTTATTAGAAAATGGGGCTTGTATACCAAATTTACGTACATATAGTATATCTGCCACATTAACTAATTTCTTTTTAGAAAATGGTGGAGTTTTAAAACTATCAAGTAAAGTTGAAGAGATAATAATTAATGATGGAAAAGTTGAAGGAGTAAGACTAGCAAATCAAGATGAATATAAAGCTAAATACGTAATAGTAAATTCTACTTTAGATAATGTTTGTCGTAATTTAATAAATCCTACTAATATTCCACAAAAGGCTTTAGAAGAACTTAGCCGTCATAAAAACGGAGCTAGATTATTCACTATTCATTTAGGTTTAAATAGAAGTTATAAAGAACTTAATATTAATCATTATATGTATTTTATATATAATAGCTTAGATAGTGATGTTGCATATGCTAGAATGAACGATTTTAATACTGACTCATTAATTGCAACTTGTTTAAATGTTGCTAATAAAAAAGCATCACCAGAAGGCAGTACTATTCTTAGTCTAACAGCTTACTATTATGATGATTGTTTTGATTTAGATATTGAAAGAGACAATTATGAGTATCGAGTTAATAGTTTAGCTAAAGATTTGATTAAAAAATTTGAAAAATCAACAGGAATAAAAATTCTTGATTATATTGAAGAAATTGAGATTGTAACTCCTATTAATACAATAATAGATAATAATAGTTCTAATGGTTCTATCTATGATTATAAATTATCTGGATTAGATAATAATCTTCCTAAAATATTAAATCGAAAAAATGAAAATTATTTTGATGGATTATTTATATGTAATGGTTTTGAAGGAGACTTATATGCTTATAATTCTTCTTATATTAAAGGTCTTATAGCCGCTAATTCTGTCAAAAAAAGAATGGTTGGTGAAAAAAATGAATAATTTAGAAATAAAACAAGTTCAAGATTTAGACGAACTAGCATTAAATAATTTAGCTGATAAAAGAGATGAATGGCTTAAAAGTGCTAATGAAATAGATCTTACTAAAAAAACTGAAATAGAAACATATGCTAATTATTTAATGCCAGAATATATTAATGTTGTAGTAAAAAGAATTTTAAGTGAAAGTAGTGAATATAATACATTAGTTTTAAGAAGTGAAGATGGCTCTCCATTACCATTTTTTAAAGCAGGACAAAGTTCAGCAGTAACTATATCTATAGATGGTAATAAAATGACCAGGTCATATCCATTATCTTCTAATCCTGAAGAAACTAAAGATGGTGAATGGCGAATTACTATCAAGAATAATGAAGAAGATTATGTTTCTTTTTACTTATTTAATAATTTAAAAATAGGGGAAAAATTCCAAATGTCAGCTCCTTTTGGGGACTTCTATTATAATCCGTTAAGAGATGCTAAAAACATTATATCCGTTTGTATTGATAATGGAATTATTCCAATCTATTCAATGGTTCAAGCTATTTGTAATAATGTTGAAGATTTTAATTTAACTATATTTTATCTTGCAAAAAAAGAAAATGAATTTATATTTAAAGAAGAAATAAATGAATATGCTTCAAAAAGTAATAAAATAAAAATAAATTATATTTTAGGAGATTATAATGATAGTGAAAGTAATCTTATAAATAAAATTAATGAAGCTTATATAAATAGCGAAACTAGTATATTTATAAGTGGAAATGAACAATTACTAGATTTTCTAAATAAACGTCTAAGTGATTTAAATCTACCTAAAAAATATATAAGATATTATAGCTTTATTCCAAGTAATAAAGTAAAAAAAGTTTCAAAATATACTTTAACTATTCATATTAATGATGAAAAATATGAAATACCATGTTATAATAACAAAACAATTATGCAAGCACTAGAGGATAGTAGCATTTATATTCCAAGTAAATGTCAAGTTGGAATATGTGGTTTATGTCGTAGTGAATTAGTTTTTGGCGAAGTTAGAATAGTTAATGACAAAAGAAGTAAAGCTGATAAAAGATATAATTATATTCATCCTTGTTCTACATATCCTTTAAGTGATATAGAATTAATTGTTAGATAGAGATGATTTTTAATGAAAGAAAAATTCCAAAATAAGTATTTAGCTTGGGGTTTAACTGCTTTTTGTGTTTTAGCAGCTTTGATGATCTTATTTTTTATAATTTATAGATCGAATCATATATTAAATTTTATTAATACTATCTTTAGTATTCTAAGTCCTTTTATATTTGGACTAGCTATTGCTTATTTATTGAATCCAATTGTTGTTTTCTTTGATAAGAAAGTTTATGATAAACTACTTAAGAAAGTATTTAAAAAGAAAAAAGACCGTAGTAAATTAACACGTGTTTTATCATTATGTACTAGTACTATAATTTTCGTTGGTTTATTAATAACTTGTATAAATTTCTTAATTCCAGAAATTCTTAAAAGTTTAGAAATGTTTGTTACCAATATTAATACTTATTTATCTAATAGTAAAGAGTTACTTATTGATTTAGTAGGTGGTAGTGAACAATTAACTATTTTTATTAATGAAAATTATGGTAAATTTTCAGAGTTTCTTAATGAATGGTTAAAAAATGGTATTTTTAATGATTTAATAACAACATTAGGAAATGGTATTTTTGGGACATTAAAATTTTTATATAATTTAATTATTGGTTATATAATTTCTATTTATGTTTTATTTGATAAAGAAAAGTTTAAAGCACAAATTAAAAAATTACTATATACATTTTTTGATAATGAAAGAATTAATATTATTTTAGAAAATATTAGATATACAGATCGTGTCTTTGGTGATTTCTTTTCTGGTAAATTAATAGATTCTTTAATAATAGGTATTTTATGTTTTATAGGAATGTTAATTTTAGATATGCCATATGCTTTAATTATTGCAGTTTTAGTTGGTATTACTAATATAATTCCTTATTTTGGACCATTTATTGGAGCTATTCCAAGTGCAATTTTAATATTCTTAGTAGATCCTACTAAATGTTTAATTTTTCTAATATTTATCTTTATCTTACAACAATTTGACGGAAATATTTTAGGACCTAAAATTTTAGGTAGTAAAACTGGTTTAAGTAGTTTTTGGGTATTATTTTCATTACTTATCTTTGGAGGATTCTTTGGTATGATAGGTATGATTATAGGTGTACCAATATTTTCTATTCTTTATTCTTTTGTAAATGGTTTAATTAAGAAAAGACTAGAGAAGAAAAAGTTACCAGTAAATTCTAAAGACTATGAAAAATTATTATATATAAATGAAAAAACAGGTAAACCTGTTTATGAAAAATAAAAAAGTATTTTTGAGGAAATACTTTTTTTAAATACCTAACATTAAACTAGCTACTTTAAAGTAAACTAATAAGGAACAAGCATCAACAATTGTTGTTATAAAAGGACTTGCCATAACAGCTGGATCAAAGCCAATCTTTTTAGCAAACATTGGTAAAGTACAACCAATAATTTTTGCTATAATAACTGTAATTATTAAAGTAATACAGACACAACCAGCTACAGCAACTGATACTCTATCAATTAAAATAATTTTTATAAAATTACATACTCCTAAGACAGCTGAACATAATATAGCAACTCCTGATTCTTTTAAAACAACTTTAAAGATATCTTTAAATTCTATATCGTTTAAAGATAAAGCTCTTATTATACTAACACTTGATTGACCACCAGCATTACCACCCGTATCCATTAACATTGGAATAAAAGCTGTTAATATAGTATAAGCTGCTAATTGATTTTCAAAATTTTGAATAATCTTACCAGTAAATGTCGCTGATATCATCAATAATAAGAGCCATGGAATACGAGCTTTAAAAGTTTCAAAGATTGATGTTTTATCATAGGACTTTTCAGTTGGAACAATTGCTGCCATTTTTTCAATATCTTCAGTAGCTTCTTCTTCCATAATATCAATGATATCATCAACTGTTATAACCCCAACTAATCTATTTTCTGAGTCAACTACTGGTAGCGTACTATAGTCGTAATCTTGAAAATATTTAGCAACTTCTTCTTGATCCATCATTGTACTTATTGTATGTTCACATTCTTCCATAACATCATCAATTAAAGTTTCTGGATCATTAATAAGTAAATCTTTTACTGAAACATGTCCTAATAACTTTCTTTTTTCATCTGTTACAAAACAAGAATCATAAGATACAAAATCATCTTTTTGTTTTCTAATTCTTTCAATAGATTCTTTAATAGTAAGACCTTTCTTTAAATGAATATATTCAATAGCCATTAAAGAACCAGCACTATTATCAGGATATTTTAATAATCTATTAATAGCATTTCTAGTATCTGAATCAACATTACTAAGTAAAGAAGTGACTAACATAGCAGGCATTTCATCAAATAGATCAGCAGCATCATCCGTAAACATATTTTCTATAATTTCTTTAGTTTCTTTTTTAGTTAGTGAAGCAATTAAATTCTTTTGTACTTCATCATCTAAATTAACAAAAACATCTATTGCTAAATCTTTATTTAATAATCTAAAAGTCTTAATTAATAATTCACTAGGTAATTCTTCAATTAAATTAGCAATATCAAATTCATTCATATCTTGAATTATTTTTTTTACTTCAGATAACTTATTATTAGAAAGTAATTCTATTAAATCAGAAGTCTCCATAATATCACTCCCTTTTTACACCTTATTTATACCACAATACCCAATAAAAATAAAGATATTAAAAGAAACATTTTAATTCCTAAAAATGCAACTTAAAGTTAATTGACAAGCTATTAAATTTGGTTTATTATTGACGTTAAGTGTGAGAAATTATTTAGGAGATTCTATTATGACAAAAGAAAAAGATAAAAAGAAAAAAGTTTTAAAAATAATTTTAATAATAATAGCTATCTTATTACTAATAGGTATAGGATTATTTATATATTTTTATAATTTATTTAAGATAGATAAAGATTTTGAAAAGTTAGATTTAGAAAATTTTGATAACTTGATGATTGTTGCTCATCCTGATGATGAATTACTATGGGGTGGAGCTCATTTAATTGAAGATAATTATTTAGTAGTTTGTGTTACATGTGGTTCTAATAAACTTCGTGTTATTGAATTTGATAAAGTAATGAAAGCAACTGGAGAAAAATATATAATGTTAGGTTATCCAGATAAAACAAATGGAGAAAGAGATAATTGGGATACAGTAAGAGAAGATATTATATCTGATATTGATAAAATAATAGCTTTAAAAGATTGGAATATTATTGTAACGCATAATCCCGATGGTGAGTATGGTCATATCCATCATCAAATGACAAGTCAGATTGTTACAGATGCTGTTAAAGCTAAATACAATTTATACTATTTTGGTCGCTATTATAGCAAGAAAAAAATAGGTAATCATTATAATGAAATGACTCCAATTAATGATAAAGTACTTGCTAAAAAAGAAAAGATAATTGGTCTATATAAAACCCAAGCTTTTATCCAAACATCTTTTGATCATATGGTTCCTTATGAAGAATGGGTCCCATATAGCGATTGGGGTGATACTAATGAAACAACTTAAAAAGAAAGACATAATATATTTATTAATAATAATCATTTCTTTTATAGGATTAGTTTTTTTTCTAACTAATACAACTTATATATATGGTTCTACTTTAGATTGGTATGTTGAACATATTTCAATTCCTGAATACATAAGAACTTTATTTTATAAGACGCACGATTTATTACCTGATTTTGCTTTTAATATTGGAAGTGGTCAAAATATTTATAATTTTTCCTATTATGGTCTTTTAAGTCCTATAATTCTTATATCTTACTTATTTCCTAAAGTTCCAATGATGCTTTATATGATTATATCAACAATCGTTATGGTCTTAATAAGTGCTATATTAATTTATATATTTTTACAAAAGAAAAATTATAGTAAAGAAATCTGTCTTATTAGTACTTTATTATTTGTTTTTTCAGCCCCAATATCATTTCATAGTCATCGTCATCTAATGTTTATAACTTATATGCCTTTTTTAATCTTAGGATTATTTGGTGTCGATAGAGTTATTGATAAAAATAAAAGCTTATTATTAGCTATTTCAACTTTTTTAATGATAATGACTAATTATTATTTTAGTATAGGAGGAATTTTATGCTTACTATTATATGGCTTATATAGATATTTAACTAAAATGAATAAAGCAACTATAAAGTCTTTTATGCAAACCCTTATGAAAGTTTTAACACCAATTATTATCGGGATTTTAATTTCAACAATTATTACTTTACCAACATTTGCTTTACTAATTAATAATCGTGCTAGTTCAAACATAACTATTAGTTTTAAAGACTTATTCATTCCTAATATAAAAGGCTTAATTTTTGATACCTATGGTTTAGGTTTAAATGTTATTATTATCCCAGCTTTAATTAATATGTTTACCAAAGATAAAGCTCATAAAATATTTGGTTTTATTCTTTCCATTATTTCAACAATAAATATCTTTAATTACTTATTAAATGGAACTATGTATATAGATGCTAAATCATTAATTCCTTTATTACCATTATACATAATAGTTATTGCTATCTTTATTAAAGATATGTTTGATAATAAAGTAAATTATAAAACAATGTTAATAAGTCTTTTAATAGTAACTATCATAATTGCTATTGAAAGAAAATTTGTTTACCTTTACTTAATTGAAATAGTTTTAGTTTTATTAACTATCTTTATATTTTATAAAACTAATAATAAAAAATTCTTTATTATTCCTATGTATATAATTATATTAATCAGTGCTTTTATAACTAATAAAATAGATAGCCTTGAACTAAGATATACTACATTAAATAATGAAAAAATAGTTAAAAATGTTATTAATGATATAACTTCAAATGACAATGATTTTTATCGTATTGCTAATTATATTGAAAAGACTGAAACTAATAATAAGACATATGAAAATAGTAATTATTATAATTCGACTATTTATTCTTCTTTATCAAGCCAACTATATAATAAATTCTATTATGATACTTTAAGTAATAATATACCTACAAGAAATAGAGCATTTATTTCAACAACTAATAATCCATTATCTTTAATTTTAACTAATAATAAATATTTTATAAGTACAGGAGAAGGTCTTTTAACTTATAATTTAGTAACTAATGATAATAATATTAAGGTTTATAAAAATGATAATGTTTTACCAATAGGTTTTGCAACTTCCAATATTATGAGTTATGAAGATTTTGATAAATTAAATGATCAAGTAAAGAATGAAGCTCTTTTAAATGTTATAGTCGCAGATGCTAAAACTGATAATAAATTTGTTCCTAATATCAAAGAAACAGATTTAGATTTTAAAGAAATATTTAAATCTAAGGAAATAAAAGAAGAGAAGGATGATTCATTAACAATAGATATTAAAAATCCTTTAAAACTAAAATATGAATTACCAGATAAATATAAAAATAAAATCCTATTTATTCGTTTTAAGATGAATAATATTGATTGCCAAGATTTAATTATTACCATAAATGGAGTTAAAAATAAATTAACTGATGGTAAATGGAAATACTTTAATGGTAATACAACATTTGACTATGTATTAGCTTTAAATAACCAAGAAACATTAAATATTAGTATTTCTGAAGGCAAATACAATATATCTGATTTTGAATCTTATTACTTAGATCCTATTTATATTGAAAATGTCAAAGATAATGTAGATGAATTTTATATTGATAAAGAAACTACTAAAGGTGACTTTATTAATGGGGATATTTCAGTTAAAGAAGATGGATACTTTATGATGAGTATTCCTTATGATAAAGGTTTTAATATTAAAATAGATAATAGTGATGTAAAATATGAAAAAGTAGATAATGCTTTTATAGGATTCAAAATTAATAAAGGCAATCATCATATTGAGATAGAATATAAAGCTCCAATGAAAGAAGTATCTATGTATGTATCATTATTTGGAATGTTTATGTTACTAATAACTTTATATTTAGAATCAAGAAGAAAAATTTAGAAGATGCTAAAAACATCTTCTTTATTTACGTAAACAGATTATCTTTTATATACATATCTTTACATGATGTGGGATAATATTTATATAAGACTTGGTGATTATATGGCAAAGAAATATGATATAGTTTTTGTAGATATAGATGATACCTTAAATCCTAGTGATGAAGAGGTTTCAAACTATACAAAAGAAATAATGAAAAAACTTAAAAAAAATGGTATTAAAGTAGTTGTATGCACAGGACGTAGTTTACAATATGCAATTAACAAAAGTATAGAAGCTGATTTAAGTGAATATGTTATAGCTTCTAATGGAGCAGAAGTATATAACTATAAAACTAAGGAATCTATTTTTTCAAAAGCTATTACAAATAAAGAAATAAAAAGTATTTATGAATTTTGTACTTCTCATTCACTAACTATTGTATTAAATTCTTTTAATCAAAGATTTACTAATAATATAAATTGTGAAGATACAGATAAACCAGTTAGTTTAATTAATAATATAGATGAGGTTTTAAAAAATAATCAAATAAATCAAATTGTTATTTTAGGTACTAACTTTAATAGAATGTTAATTATACCTGAACTATTTAAAGAAAAATATAATAATTTAAATATTGTTAATTCTTCTAAAGAATTAGTTGAAGGACAAAAGAAAAAAAATAAAGTATTTTATCATGATATAGTAGCTAATAATACGGCTAAGAGTAAAGGAATAGTAGAACTTTTAGATTATTTACATCTTAGTAGTAAAAATAGTGTTGCTATAGGTAATAGTTATGATGATATAAGTATGACTTATGTCGTTAATACATCTATTGCAGTTTCTAATGCTCCTGATAAATTAAAGGAAGCTGTAACTTATGTTACCGATAGTGCTAAAAATGATGGGGTTGCTAAAATATTAGAAAAGTTATGTTTAAATAAATAATATTGGAGTGTGATAATATGAAACAAAAACAAAAAGTAGATATGGTAATTGCCTTATGCTTAATATTTATAGGTATTATTTTACTTATTTTACCAATGCTTTGCATAAGTAATCTTTATTGTTTAAATATCTTTATTTTTAGTTTATATACGATTCTTAATCTTATTCAATTTATTGCTACTCGAAAAAGTAAAGATTATGAAGGATTATATAGTGCTATAGCATCACTTATTATATTAATAATAAATATAGTATTTAATCCAACTGATTCACCTCGTACTTTAGCATTATTATTAATGGGCTGGGTTACAATGATGTCTTTAGCTAAATTAAAAAAGATGGATTATTATCATGATCGTAATGATCGTATGTGGAAAATTAGAGCTTTTAATTTAGGATTCTTTATCTTAGCCGGAATACTTACTAGCATTAATTTAGCATACAGTAATGAAGTTCAAGTTATTGTTCTTGGTTTCTTTATGTTCATTCATGGTATTTTAGAATTATTTGATCCAATTGTTAAAACTTTAATAGCTCATAGTTAGGGGATTTTTATGAAATTAGTAGATGATTTTACAGAGTATAAAATACTTGATATGGCAGATGGTATGAAATTAGAAGATTGGAATGGTAAAAAATTATTACGTCCTGATCCACAAATTATTTGGAATGAAAAAATTAGCGAAGATAAATGGAATAATATTGATGCTATATACAATCGTAGTAATAAAGGTGGGGGCTCCTGGGATATTAAAAATAATAAATTACCTAGTAGTTGGCTAATTCATTATCAAGATTTAACTTTTAATGTAAAACTTATGGGTTTTAAGCATACTGGTTTATTTCCTGAACAAGCTTATAATTGGAATTTAATAAGAAAGAAAATTAAAGATGCTAAGCGAAATGTTAAAGTATTAAATCTTTTTGCCTATACTGGAGCTGCTTCCATAGCTGCTTTAAAAGAAGGAGCTGAAGTAGTGCATGTTGATTCATCTCGAGGAATGATTGATTGGGCTAAAGAAAATGTTAAAGCAAGTGGTTTAGAAGATAGACCAATTAGATTTCTTGTCGACGATGTTGTTAAATTTGTTAAAAGAGAAATTCGAAGAGGTAATAAATATGATATAATCTTAATGGATCCTCCATCATTTGGTAGAGGCTCTAATGGAGAAGTATGGGATATTGAAAAAGATTTATTTCCTTTAGTTAAATTATGTATGGAAATACTATCTGATGATCCTATATTATTTTTAATAAATTCTTATACAACAGGACTTTCCATTACTGTATTAGAAAATATTTTAAATCTAACTATAAATAAAAAATATAAAGGTTATGTATCTAGTGATGAACTAGGTATAAAAATGACTAATAGTAATTTAATCTTACCTTGTGGTATTTATGGTCGTTGGGAAAAAGAAAATGAGAGGTGAACAGAATGACTAAAATAAAAGATATTGACATAGCTCTTTCAGAAACATTAGAAGTCCATCCGGATTTTATTGATACAATGCCTGCTCTATTAAGTAGGAATGCTAGTTTAGTATATCCACGTAATTTTACAAGTAATAATATGGCACGTACAAGAGTTTCAAGACTAGATGGTAAAGATTTTATAGAATATATCGTAAAAAATGCAGTTTTAATTTATGTAGCTCATGAGGAAATGAAAAAAGAAGGACATGCAGATTTAAAAGCAATTTTTTCTAATTTTTCTTCTATTGATTCTGCTATTGAAATTTTAGTTAATCCTAATATAAATACAATTTTATATTATGAACAAAAACCTAATGAATTATTTTATTTAGCAGAAGCTGTTGCTAATACGAGATTTAATCCAAAATGGTATATAAAAGATGGGAAGCCTCAACGTGATGTAAATGGAGAAGGAGAAAAGCTCCGTCGCAAAATTGATTCCTATAGTGAAACTAGTGCTAAAAAATACTTAACTAAAATAGATCATGATGTTGAAGTAGTAAAACCTATTTCTAAAATGAATATAAATTATACAGCAATGAATCGTTGCTTAAGAGAAATAAGAGCTAATACTCAAGTAAAATATACTCGTAATGAATATGCCTTAGATGGAACTTTATTTGCTACTCAAGATGTTGGAAAGAAAAGAAAAAATCAAGAAGATTCAGTTTTAATTTTAACTCATCCAGATAACGAACAATTTAAAATACTAGTTGTTGCCGATGGTATGGGTGGTGGATTAAGTGGTGAAAAAGCTAGTAATTATGTTGTAAAAGAAATTAGTAAATGGTTTATGAATTTACCAGCAGATGCTTATTATCTGGATGAAGATATTGAAAAATATTTAACAAAAGAAATTATAAGAATAAGTGATGATATATATATAAGATATAGTGGTCAAGCTGGTTCAACATTAGTAGGAGCAGTTGTAACAGAAAAAAGAACAATTATTGCTAACGTTGGAGATTCAAGAGCTTATACAATTCAAAATGGAAAACTTACTCTTGTTACAGAGGATGATTCAGTTGTTTATGAGCAAATGAGATATCAAAAGAAAGATAAGACAATTGAAGATGCTGATCTTGATGATTTAAGATTTAATCCTCGAAATAACATTATTACGAAAAGTATGGGTGAAGACAGTTTAAGATATGTTCCGATAATAACCATTCCAAACAATTCTTATGATAAACTACTACTATTTAGTGATGGTGTAACAGATCTTTTGTCTCAAGAAGAAATAAAAATAATTGCTAATAGTACACCAAGAGATGAAATAACTCGAGCTTTAGTAGATCGTGCAATGGCGAGAGGTATAAAAAAAGGTGATATAGTAGTTTCAGCTGGTAAAGACAATGCTACAGCTGCAATGTATGGGAGGTAAAAAATGAAAGATAAAATAAAAATTAAAAATGATCAAGGTGAAGAAAAAGAATTTGATATTTTATTTTCTTTTGAATCAGAAAATACAGGCAAGACCTATGTAGTATATACAGATTTTACGAAAGAAAATAATATTATAAAATGTTATTCTTCAATATATGAAGAAGACGGTAAGTTATCTCCTGTAGATACAGAAGCCGAAAATAACATAATCGAAGAAATGTTAAAAACATTATCAGAAACAGCTAAAATAAAATACGGTAAAGTAGAAGAATAAGAAACTATTAATGTTTCTTTTTTTGATTCCTTTTGATATAATACTTATGGGCTAAAAAATTAGCAAATAAAAGGAGAATATGTATGAAAATAAAAAATGTAATAGGAAGAGAAATTTTAGACTCACGTGGTAATCCAACGGTAGAAGTTGATGTTATCTTAGAAAACGGTATTCTAGGTCGTGCAGCAGTTCCATCAGGAGCATCTACAGGTGAAAGAGAAGCTTTAGAACTTCGTGATGGTGGCGAAAGATATATGGGTAAAGGAACATTAAAAGCAGTAGCTAATGTTAATGGACCTTTAAAAGATTTAGTTGTTGGAATGGATGCTGAAGACCAAAAAGCTTTAGATTATGCAATGATTGAATTAGATGGAACAGAGACAAAATCTAAATTTGGTGCTAATGCTATTTTAGGAATTTCAATGGCTGCTTTAAAAGCTAGTGCCCTAAATGCAGGAAAACCATTATATGAATATGTTGGTAATGGAAAAGAATTGCCTAGACCTATGATGAATATTATAAATGGTGGTGCTCATGCTGATAATAAACTTGATTTCCAAGAATTTATGATTATTCCACAAAGAGATACAATTAAAGAAAGAGTAAGAGTTGGTGCCGAAGTATTCCATAATCTAAAAAAAGTATTAAATGAAAAAGGGCTATCAACAGGGGTAGGAGATGAAGGTGGATTCGCTCCTGATTTAAATAGTAATCAAGAAGGCTTTGAACTTATCATGGAAGCTATTAAAAGAGCTGGATATGTTCCAGGTAAAGACGTATGTTTAGGAATTGATGTTGCAGCATCTGAATTTTATAAAGATGGAAAATATAATTTAGTTGGCGAAGGAAGAAGCCTTACTACTGATGAATTAATAGATTTCTATGAAGAATTAATAAATAAGTATCCTATTATTTCAATTGAAGATCCAGTTGATGAAAATGATTGGGAAGGATTTACTAAAATCACTGCTAAATTAGGCGATAAAATTCAACTAGTTGGTGATGACTTATTTGTTACTAATAAAAAATGTTTACAAATGGGTATTGATAAAAAAGCTGGTAATGCTATTTTATTAAAGGTTAATCAAATAGGAACAATTACTGAAACTTTAGAAACAATTGAATTAGCTAAAGCTAATGGTTATAAGACAATAATTTCTCATCGTAGTGGTGAAACAGAAGATACTACAATTGCTGATTTAGCTGTAGGATTAAATTTAGGTCAAATAAAAACTGGATCTATGTCAAGAACAGATCGTATATGTAAATACAATCAATTAATGAGAATAGAAGAAGAACTTGAATCAAGATAGTTTGGTAGGCATATAAAATACTATAAAGAAAAAACGAGATATAAAAACTATAAATTATCTCGTTTTTTATATACTTTTTTAAATTTTTTGGTATCAAAAACAGCTCAAATACATATAATAAAATATGACATAATTATTTGTTATAACGCTATAACTAATAAATATTTCAAAACTTCAAAGAAAAATTTGACATAGTAATTTAATGTGATATAATTAAGATACTTTTTGTGAAAGAAGCATTGTAAATAAAAGAAAAAATTGATTTTTGTCAAAAAAAAGTAAAAAAATTGCAAAAGAAATTGACATTATTAATTAGTTCTGTTATATTACTAATGCAACACGGAAAAAGTTGCAAGAAAAGATCTTTGAAAACTAAGTAAAAAAGTCAAATTGAGTAGC
>CANQZL010000008.1 GCA_947628325.1 uncultured Bacilli bacterium | reverse complement strand
TTAGTATTTAATAAATCTTCATAAGAATAAATATTTTGTTTATATAGTTCTATTTTCTTTTTAAAAGACATTCCTCTTAAAGAAAAAATATTTTTTTCGGGTAAATGCTTAGTACAATATTTAAAGAAAGGACATTCATAATATTCTTGACAATTAACATCTATGCAATCTCCAGGTTCTTCTTTATTTTCTAAATATTTTTTCATTTCATTAATATTGTTTTCAACATCTAATATTTTAGAAGAAACAATACCTGTAACATTTTTTATAGTAAAATACTTATCTAATTCAAAGTTTTCATTTCTTTCATAGTTTCTATTTACATAAACAATATATGTTGCTACTATGTTATATCCTAAATTACTTAAAATATATGTTTGATATGTTATATCTTCTAAATATATAGGAGATACTTTAGTGGAACTTTTTACTTCATAAATCTCATAATTGTTGCCAATCTTTTTTAAAATATCTACACTACAAAAGTTATTATCATAGCAAAAGGAAGCTTCTGTAATAGTAACATTTTCTTCAATATCTAAAATCTTTTTTGTTTGATTTATCATGTCTTCAAGATCTTCACTATAATTAATATTAATATGCTCTCCAAAAAGATTTCTAGCTAGTTCACCTATTTTAATACCATTTTCTAAAGCAGAACTATTAGCAACTGTTTCACCTACTCCTGGTTTATAACTCTCTAACCATAATTTTTTCTTACATTGAAAAGCATCACAATATTTTGATTTTGATAAGTTAGTTTTCATAAGTACACCTCTTAATAATTATATCACTTTGTTATTTAGAGAACAATAGTTTGTGTTTGCAATTATTAAAAAACTCATCTTATATAGATGGGTTTAATACAATTAATTATTTTATAAATCCTGTTACTCTTAATCTCTCTTCTACTACTTCAGCTTTGTTATTACCTACAAGGCGTGTACTATTATCCATTTCAACGCCAGCTTTGTAAAAAACAAGAGTTGGGGTACTTTCGATACTACAATCATCTATAAAATAAAAGAAATCTTCTTCACTTATTTGTTTTAAATCTATTTCAAAAACAGTTAAATTCTTTTCTAGTAATAATTCGTTTAAGACTGGTTTAAATCTTATACAACCACCACAATTAGTTTGAGTAAATATAATAATAAAATCCTCTTTATTAGCTATTTTATTTTTATAATCTTCAACAGATATTAAAGTAATATTACTATATCCAGATAAATTAGATGTTTCTTGATTATTATTTTCATCATTAATCTCATTATTATTTTCATTATTATTTACATAAGTTTCTTTTAAAGTCTCTATTTCTTCTTTTAATTCTTTTATTTCGTTGTTTTTATTTTCTAATTCATTATGATAATAAAAAGATAATATACCTAAAGATACTATTAGAATTAGTAAAAATATAATTATAAAATAAATTGATTTATTTTTCATATATAAGCTCCCTTATTCTACTATTTGTATTTCTAATACTTTAACAACTTCTATGGCTTGAAACATATTAATTTTAAGACCTTTTAAATACTTTGGATCTAATCGTATATTTTCTATTTTGCATGTACTTAAATCAATATCATTTAAAGGTGTTTTAGTAAACTCAGATTCTTCTAAATTAGTATCGGTTATTTTAAAATTTTTAGCTTCTAATTCATAAAAGGAGCTTTCTTTAAAATTAGAATTTTCAATAGTTAGATTTTTACCTTTCATACTTATTATATTAATATATTTACATAGAGAATTATTAATTGTTAAGTCTGTAACTATACATTCATTAAAGATAGTTCCAATTAGTTTACAATCTTTAAATATTACATTACGAAAATGACAATTATTAAATTTAGTATTAGATAAATCACAATTAGTAAATGTTATATCTTCAAAAAAGACATTTTCATAAAGAGAATCTAATAATTTAGATAAATTAAATTCACATTTTTTAAGTAATTTATTCTCAACTTTTATATTAGTTAATTCTTCTTCTTTAAATTCTGTGTTATATATATCTTCTTCATTACTAAGAAGTTTCTTCATTATTATCACTTTCTTTATAAATAGATGTAAATAAGTCTTTTTCTTCATCTATTTCTTCTGGTTCTGTTATTATAGTTGGTAAATCACTTATAGAAGATAAACCAAAATAATCTAGAAATTCACTAGTAGTAACATAAAGATTAGGACGACCTGGCATTGTACTTTTACCAGATTCTTTTATTAATCCTTTAGCTACTAATTTACGTATCATTTGAACATTATTTACTCCTCTTAATTCATCTATTTCAACTCTTGTTATTGGTTGATTATAAGCTATTATTGCTAAGGTTTCTAAAGCTGCTTGAGATAACGCATGATTTTCTGGATTCTCAATTAGTTTTTTATAATATTCTTTATGTTCTTTTTTTGTTGTAAGTTTAAAAGCATCACCAAGATAACTTATTCTAATACCTCGATTATCATTTTCATAAGATTTACGTAATTCAAGGAGAAGATTTTTAGCTTCATCTATTTCAATATCTAAGATATCACAAATACTATTTAAAGTAATTCCTTCATCGCCAACAACAAATAATATACCTTCTAAGACGCCTAATAAATTCATATACTACTCACGCTTTCTATTATAATAGGGCTAAAACTACTTTCCTGAGTTAAAGATATCTCATTATTTTTACTCATTTCTAATATTGATAAAAATGTTACAACAATATTTTCTTTAGTAAATTCAGTAAATAGTTCCATAAAGTTTACTTTTTTTCTTTTTGTTAAAATATTTCTAATATCTTTGATTTTTTCATCAACACTAATTTCTCTTTTAGTTATTTTAGTATTTAATGGCTTAGCATTTTTTTGTCTTTCAATAAATAACATATAAGCATTAAATAAATCTGTTATATCAAATTCTCCTTTAGGAAATTCACTTTCATCTAAATATTCACTAATAACTTCAGGTAATTTTGTATAAACTTCACTTCTTTTTTCTTCTAATTCTTGAAAGTCCTTAGTTATTTTTTTATATTTTTCATATTCTATTAATCTATTTCTTAAGTCTTCTTCAGAAGAAAAAGCAAATTCATCTTCTACATTCTCTTCATCTTTTCTATTTACTAATAGTTTACTTTTTAAGTGGATTAATTCCGCTGCCATTACTAAATATTCACTTGCAACATCAATATTTTTTTCTTCTAGGGAATGAATAAAATCTAAATATTGATTTATTATATCATGAATATTTATTTCATATATATCCATTTTAGATTCTTTTACTAAGTGTAAAAGTAAATCTAAAGGTCCTTCAAAGTCTGATACAACAAAGTTGTAAGCCATTTTATTTTCCCCCTATCTACATTGATAGCCTTGAGCCTCCATTTCAAATGATACAATATCTTTATTTTCATTATATTTAAAGAAACGATAGACATGTAAATTGGTTAATGTAATATCTTGTATATCTTTAAGATTAAATTCATTTAACATTTCAAAATCGTTACCAGTTTCGACAAAAGTTGATTGGAATCCTTCTATTTCTTTATATCTATTTGAAGTTGAACGATATGTCTCTAAATTACTATTGTAATTAAGGCTATTATCTCTACTTTCTTTATATGTTTCTTTTATTTTTGATAATTGGTTATTTAAGAAATAATATTTCATTTCATCATTTTGATAAGTACATGTTAAGATACGATATTCATCTTCAGATTCAATTAAGTTTACAGATGGATATCTTGAAGTTTCAATTTCTTCAATTTTAAATTTAGTTGCTTCTTCATAAGCTTTTTGAGTAATTATTAAGCTTACTTCTTGAGCACTTAAAGATCCTATTGCTTCAAAAGAATGAATTAAAGCACGATAAACAACAGAGTCACTTCTATCATAGAAGATAATATAATATTTTTTATCAAACATATATGGAGTTTGACCATTATTATTCATAGTAAATGTAATTCTATATGTATCATTAGTTTTAGAATCAACAAAGTTAGCAAATTCTAAATCGCCCATTTTAATTCTTACTGAAGATGATCTTAAATCATATTTACCATCATTTGTTTCTTCTTCTTGAGGTGTTTCTGGTGTATCTTTAGGGAAGAAATTAAAAAGGGATGTATTTTTGGTAATAGTTGGTAAAAATATAATAAAAGATATTAAAAAGACAAAAAATATTAAAACAATAAAAGGATTACCTTCTTTTTCTGGCTTTATTTCATACAAAACTTTTTCTTCATTGTTAAAAGCCTCTCTATTAAATTTAGATTTCGGTTGTTCTTCAACTGCTTTTGGAGTTGCCTCAACAGCTGGAGTGTTCTCATTTTTCGCAACATTAACATTTTCTTCGACTTTTTTATCTTCATTATTAGAGCTTGAATTATTTTCAGGGGTAGAACTGACAGGAGGTTCTGTTTCTTCTGATTCAACATTAAATATTTGACTGAAATTAGCTTCGGTATTTAATGTAGGATTAGCTGCTTCAACTTTTTTTTCAGTATTATCAACAGCCTCTGGCAAAACGATATTGTTTGCTTCTTGAGAAGATTGAGCATCATTGTTACTTGGTTCTGGTGTGTTGCTTTCTAGTTGATTTGATGTCGTTTCCTCTTTAGTTTCTGAGACGGCAGTATTATTTGCTACTTCTGGTGATGATTCTTTTTCTCCTTTTATTGAAGGCAATGAAATATCTTTTTTATCTTCTGTTTGATTTTCATCTTTACTTTTAGGAATTTCTAAAGATACTTCTTGTGATTTAGAATTATCATTTTCTAGAGAATTACTTTGTTCACTAGTATTATTTTGATTGGAATTTTCTACTTTTATGTCTTCTTTAGGCAAAGATAACGCTTGTTCTTCATTAGTTTTTTCCTCTAAAGCAGATGATGTTTGTTTTTGTAATTCTTTTTCTTCCATTTAAATCCCTTCATTCTTTCTTTATCATTATACCAAATATCAAGCAATAACAAAAGAAAAATTTCGAAATAAGAAGTGTCATTAGTCTTTATAAACTATTAATAACTTATTTTTAGAAATAATTAAAAAGAGATAATAAAAAAACCGATTAATAATCGAGCTTGATTATAATCGGTTCACAAAGTATTAGTCTTTAACTTTAAATATTAAAGAAAAGAGAAAACCAAAAAATATTGCACTTGTTATACCTGTTGAAGTTGTAGATAGTAAATTCATAAACATTCCTATAAAGCCATTATTCTCAAAGCCTTCTAAAGCAGCTTTGTATAAAGCATTACCAAATGAAGTAATTGGTATACTACTTCCTACTAAAGAATAATCGGCTATTATTTCATAAATTCCTAAAAAAGAAAGTAAAGCCCCTATAATAACAAACATACTTGTTATGTGTCCGGGAGTTAATTTTGTATTATCTAAAATAATTTGTCCTATGGTACAGATAATACCACAAACTATAAAAGAATTTAAATATACCATTATATCACCTCTATACTAACTGCATGAGTTATTGCAGGAATACTTTTCTTTAAATTAACCATTAAAGTATTATGTAGAGATCCTGTTGCTAAAATTAGTGTTTTTTTATATTGTTTTTCTTTTACTATTTTATTAAATAATATTAAAGGTACAACAACTGGTCCACTACCTCCTTGAAATGTTTTTTGAGTATCATTATATAAAATACTTGCTGAATCATAATAACACTTTGGTTCATAATGATAATCTTCTTTAATTAATTTTAAGAAAATCTCACTACCAAATTTTCCTAAATCCCCTGTAATAATTAAATCATAATAATCAAGAGGACGGTTTAGTTCTAAAAGATGTCTATGTAAAGTTTCAGCAGCACTTGGAGCCATTACTGCTCCCATATTTGAAACATCTTTAATACCATAATCAACAACTGTACCAACTGTAGAAGATTCGATTTTTATATTTGATGGTTCTCTTGTTAGTAAACAACAGGCAGCACCAGTTGTTGTAAAAGTTGTATATGTTTTTTTAGGAGAACCATATTCAATTGGATAACGATATTGTCTTTCAGCATTTAAATTATGGCTTGAGGTAATAACTAAGCCAGTATTTATAGCTTGAGATTCAATAAAGTTAGAAAGAATTATAATACTTTCATTAAAAGTAGCACAAGCATTATACAATCCTAAAAAAGGAATATTTCTATTTATGAGATTATAGGAAGTTATTGTTATTTGATTAATTAAATCCCCTCCTAATAATAAATCTATTTTATTGTTTAATTTATTTCGTTTAAGAATATTATTTAAACATAAATTTTGCATTTTAATTTCAGCATCTTCTATTTTCTCTTCACCAAAGTAATAATTATCTATAGTATTTTGATACTCTATGTTTCCCTTTTTTTCTTCAGGCCCAGCTACGGTTTCAAAATCTTTGATGTAAACATTGTTATATTTAAAACTAGACATTTAATATCACCTTCAATAATGTAAAAATAATAGCACTTACTACACCATATAAAATGACAGATCCTGCTAACTTGAAGGCATTGGATCCCATATTTATAAATCCTTCTTTTTTATAATCTAAAATTGAAGATGCTACGGAATGAGCAAAACCTGTTATGGGAATAATTAATCCACATTTAAATTTTTGAAATAAAGAATCAGCATAACCTAAGCAAGTTATGAAAGATGTTAAAACTATTAAAATTAAAAGCATAAAAGATATTGATGTTTCTTCGTCATAAATTTTATTTAAATTAACATATATAATTGTCCCTATTACGCCTATTAAACCTCCTACAATAAAAGATATTAGCATATTAATTAAACGATTCTCTTTGGGAGTTAATTCTTCAACCATTTTTTTATATTTAATATTATTCATTGTATTTCCTCCACTATTATTTTGGCTACATACTTAAATAATTATACATTTTGTTTAAACTTTTCTTTTCATATCTAGATACTCTTACTTGTGACATTCCTAATATTTTAGCTGTTTCCATTTGTGTAAAATCTTTAAAATAACGATAGTTAATAACTTGTTTTTCTTCTTTTGTTAAAGTATTAAAAGAATCTTTTAAATCTATTTTTTCTGATTTTATGTCATCTTTAGGATTTGTTACTGTTTCAATTATTGATTTACCATTATTAAGAGTATCATTGTTATTGGCGTCTAAACTCATTATTGAAGAAGTACTTTCATAAACTTCTTTAATTATTTTTTCTTCTATATCTAAAAAAGAGGAAAGTTCTTGAATAGATGGATTATGTCCTATTTTTTGTGCTAATAAGTATTTTGATTGTTCAATTTTTTTATATAATTTTAAAATATTTTTATTTAACTTTATAGAACGTTCTGAGTTAGCTAATTCATACATTTCACCAAAGATATAATTGTAAGCATATGTTGTAAATTTAGTACTACCATCATTTTTAAAATTATTATAAGCTTTTATAATACCTATTACTCCAGCTTGATATAAATCTTCTTTGGGAATATTATGAAATTTTGTTGCAATTTTATATATTAATTTTTGATGTAATTTAATTATTTGTTCTAATTCAGTCATATTTATCACCTGTTAATTAGAATATAGTACCTAAATAAGCTGTTTTAAACAGGTTCGACAAATAAAGAAAAAAATAAATAGTATAAAAATAAAAGCACTGTAAAGTGCTTTAATTCATATTTATTGTGTAAGGATTACTTAAGGTTCCTGCTCCATTAACTGTAACATCAGCATTTATGCTAATAACTGGTCTTATTCCATATACTTGATCAACTTTAGAACTGCTTAGCATACCATTATTATTAACTATAAACATGTTTGCAGAATTATTAAAGTATTCTAATCCAGTCAACGTATAGAAGCTTTCACCACTATAAAGGAAGTAACTTAAATTGTTAGCGTTATACAATCCCCCAGCTAAGGCAACTTCATCAGCTGTAATTAAGCCTATTTTTTGTTTATATGTTCCACCATAAGAAGCATTAGTTTCAGGACATACTAAGTCAGGAGCTTTACCTGTAATAAGTCTTGCATAACCATTATAATATGTATGATAGTTATTAATATAATTACTAGTATCATTACAGAATGTAGATACAGCTACATACTTATCAAGTCCTTTAGCATTAATATTGTTTTCATACCATTGTTGTAGATAGTTTAATACTTTATTATTTTCAGCTACACCATTTAAAGTATAGTTAAAACCTATATATTCTGGTAAATTAGCTAAGTCATTATAACTCATATAAGCTGATGATTTGTCTAAAATAAGTCTTATAGTATTATCAGCATTGACTCTTAATATACGCCAATATAAGCCGGCAAATGAAACATAATTATTCTTTACTACTCCTCGGTAATAATAACTTGTTCCTTCAGCATTATTTAACATATATATTCCTTCTTCAGTTGTAGACACCTTGTCAAAAGAAGGAGCTGGTTTATTTTCAATACTTTCAATATTACTTAAAATTGTCTCAACAAAAGTTGATTTAACAGCAGAATCTGTATCTATTAATTCAAATTGAGCTTTAAGTATTTTATCTTTTGGAATTGTTGGTGATTTTTTTTCATCAAACCATATTTTTATATTAGTTCTAACTGTTTCATTTGGTTCTACTTTAGTTAAACCAATTAATTTACTTTGAATTATATTTTTATCTTCTGTTTTACTATTCTTTAAATTTTTATATAAAACGGTGTCTTGCATAATACTTCCTGTAGCTTGTAACGTTAAAGCCTTAGTATCAATAGTTGTTCCTTGTAAAATATTTAAACGAACTTGTAGTTCTTTAGGTTGTTCGCAAATATTTGTTATAGTTAGAGTATAAGGACTTGTTTCTAAACCTTCTTCATTAATAACAGGATTTATATTTTTCATTTCAATAGTATCTTTATCAGAATAATATATTTTAAAACAATTTAAAGTTATAGACTCTTTAGTGTCTTCTGATTTAGTAGATACCCAAACTCCATAACCAGTTCCTATTGTTAAAGTTACTAATAGCATAATGCCGACTATGATTAAACAAAAGATATATTTTTTCTTCATCATCATCACGCTCTATTCTAGTATATATATAAATATATAATATTTGAATAATTTAGTCAATGTTTTAGCCTTATTTTAATGAATTTAAAATTCATATAAAATTTAAAAAAGATGTAAAAACATCTTTAAATAACTCCTAATATTTGTAAATCTTTTAATATATATTTAACACTATTTTCAATAAATATTTCGATATCTTTAGTATCAAAAACAAAAGTTTTTTCTTCTTGACTATTTTCGATTATTATACCCATTTTTTCAATTAATAAAGGCAATTTATCGATAGGTATTTCTGATATTGATGTTTTAGGTTTAGTAAATTCTTCATAAAATATATTCAATGATAAATTATATTTATCTATTAAACTAATATTAATGTTAGTATAGTCATTATATATAACATCTCTTAGGGCTGTATAAGTTATTTTCTTCTTATTTTTATCTTTAGTATATCTTTCAATATATTGATAAATATAATCTCTAAACCAATATTTATCTGTAAGTAAATGAATAAAATAGCCTAAGGTAAAAGGTTCATTCAATTTTTCTTTATATTTAATTAAAAAACGTTCTATATTAGGAATATCATCTTCATTAGAATGATCAAGAAAATGAGATATTTCTTTAGTTTGACCTATTTCTTTAGAAATATCTGGTGCTATAGCTCCTAATAAAAGTTCTTTTTCGTTCATTTTTAAATATTTATTTATTTCTTTAGCTATACATAAATGAATAATTGCTGATGCCATATTATTATCACCTATTATAGATTATAGCATAAGTTATTTAATCTTTATAATGTTTTTTTATTATTCTGAGTATTTCTTTAGAACGGGGAACTGTCCCGATAGATTCTAATTGGTTATTTATATATAATAAAGGCAAATTAGATTTTGTATTATCATCAATTAAATTTATAGTCACTCTTCCATCTATTTCATTGGCAACTTTTATAATTAATTTTTTTAACTTTATTCCATTTGCTGTATTAGCTCCAATTATCTTTATAGTCATTTATAATCACCTTTATACATAATATTCTTTATTTATGAAATTTTTATGATAAAAATATGAAATATTTATTAAGTAAAAAGAAATAATTTAATGAAATTAAAGCGACTTTTTGTAAAATAAAAGAAAGCTAGTAAAAAAAAGCAACTTGTTCCTATTAGATTAGCAAATAAATCGTTTATGGTATCATAAAGTCCTATATCCAAATAGCCGTTATTAATTTTAACTTCACTTGTAAGACCATCATTGTCTAAATATATTATTGTATATTTTATATTGTTAATTTTAAAAGGAAGATTTTTTTGATTAAATGATACTGAAACAATATTATTTATAAGAGTATCTTTTTGCATATCTGTATTAAAAATATATTTATCTCCTAAATATTCAAAGAATTCCCAAAAGACACTTATAGTTATTGAAAAGCAAAAAGATGATATTAGGAGTAATAGTAAATTCTTTTTAATTTTTTCATGACTTAATTTTTGAAATAAAGAAAGACCAATTCCCATTATAATAAAGCCACTTATAATATGAAGAATAAAATCCCAACACGAAATTTTGGTATAAAAGTTTAAAATCTCACCTAGTATTTCAGCTGAAAAAGCAAAAATTATAATTATAATTTTCAGAAAATTAGATAGTTTAATTTTAAAAATTTTTTCAATAAAAAAAGGAAGAAAATATAAAAAAGTTGTTAATAGACAAATAAAGAAATTATTATAATTACCAAGCATTGCTTCTTTTATACTTTCTATTAAAGTAAAAATTAATATAAAGTAAAATAAATAATAATTATTTTTTTTATGGAACATTTTTTTCATCCTTTATAAAATATTATTAATAAAAAAAATAATTATTCACAAGAATAACTATTTTAAAATTTTAGTATTAATAAAATCGTATATTTCTTTATTTAAAGAAATATTATTATTAGTTTTTTTACTAAGATTTTCATTTACATTAACAATATATTGTAAAGATTTTCTAAATTCTGTTATCAAAGTTTCTTTTTTCTTAGAAGTTTCAAAATAATTGTTTAATATTTCTATAACAAGTGGAATATGTTGATTAATAATATCTTTAATTACTTCAAACTTTATTTTATTATAAGTAGCTTCTAGTATATTTAATGGATTGTTTTCATCATGTTTAAAATCAACAAAGTTAATAAAATTTTCAATAATTGTTAAAGCTTTATTTTCAGTTATTTTGGGATAAACTATTTTAGCAAGAAGACGATAGTAAGCAACTTCACTTATATTATTGACATAATCTATAAAGTTTATAGAGGTATTACTTTCTTTATCAATAAGTTCTTTAAAACTTATTCCAAAGTATGAATCTTTAAAACTAGAACTTAATTTTAAAGGATTACCAAATGTAGAAATTAATTCTTTGTTTGAGAAAGCTAAATCACTTAAAATGTTAAGTTTATCTTTAAAATCTTTAAAATTAGCAAATAAAGTTGTATTTTCTAAAATATAATCGTTTTCTTTAGATATTTTTAATTCATAATTTAAGTTATTTTGACAACATTTGATAATATATTCATTTAAGAAAAGATTAATTTCATATTTAGGACCATTTAAATATATGGCAATATTATTTTCTTCAGCATTTGATTTAAATAAGTTATTATTTAGGTCAATGTCTTCTTTAGTAATATCTAATGTTTCAAATAAGGATTTATCAAGGAATTTATAAAGATTTTTAGTTAAATTATACTTACGAATAATATACTTACTAGGTTCATTATTATTTATTAATTTTATTATTTCGTATATTTCGTCTTTAGAAATTGTTTCTAATCTTTTTATTTCTTCTTCATTTATTAATTTAAGATATTCTTCATTTAAATCACTTTCAGCATTATTATTTATTTTGTCAAGAAATATTTTATATATTTTATAAGCAAGAGATGATAATTGTTCATTGTAATCATATGTTTTAGATTCCGCTATTATTTTATCAGAAGCTAAAACTATTGAAGTAATATCAAAACTTCCTGTATCATATCTTTGAACTAACATAGCATTTAATAGTTCATCATTATCAAGAGGATTACTTAGAGATAAAAATTTTTTTTCACTAGGCAATTCAATTTTTTCTTCTGTTTTTAAAGAAGAATCTTCTGTACTTTTTGATTCATCACTACTTTGTTCTAATTCTATAATATTAAGATTTTTTTCTTTTGGTAAAATTAATAATTCTCTTAAATTAATACTATATATTTCAGATAAATATAAAAGTATTGTTAAATATTTTACTTTATTCTCATCTTTTAACTTAGATTTTTTATTTAAATAGTCTTGGAGAATAGTATCAAATAAATTATCTTCAAAAGTATAGCCAAGTTTTTCAGCTTGAATTTTAATATCTTCGACAAATATTAGAGCTTTCTTTTGAATGTCTTTATAATTAATATTATTTTTTTTAGCAAGATTTTTCAATTCATTAAATTCATTTACGTCATTATTTGGTTTCAAGTTGTATCTGCAAAAGCGATAAAATATTTCTTTCTCATTATTAGTACTATTATTGTCTTTATTAGAAACATATTTTTCTAGTTCATCTTTTAAATTTATATCATATATTTTAGATAAACTTATTAGTACTTTTAGGTATGAACTTTTTTTAGAATCAGATAAGGTGTCTTTTATATTAATATAATTCTCTAACATATTGCAAAATGATTCAAAGTCAGCATTATAGCCCATTTTATTTGTTTGAACACGCAAGAGCTCTACGTATTGAAGGGCTTTATTTTTTTCTTCTTCAGAGCATTGTTCTAAAATTTTTTCTATTTTGGCATTTTTTTCATTATTTAAATAATATTCACAAAGACGACCAAATACTTTTTCCATTTTATCACCTAAAATAATTATAACACAATTTTATAGGAATTTTAAAATGAGTATTATATATTTTAAGTATTTATTTCTTCTTCATAACTATCTAAAAGAATTTCTTCATCAATAATTTGCTTTTTTAATTTATCTATTAATTCTTGAATTTTTTTTATTTTTTCTTTTTCTAAAGCAATTTCTAGATTATTCATATTAACCCTTCTTTAAATGTATAGCATTTTCTTTTATTTTTTGAATTTCAGAAAGTCTTGCACTAATAGATTGACATAATGAATTATAATTGATTAATTGATCTATTAAACGTCTTTCTTCTTTTAATAAACTATTTAAATCAGGAGGATATTCTATTTTATTAGCCTTTTGTTCTTTATAAATAATATATTCTTTTAAAAGGTTTATTTTAGTAAGTAAAATATCTTGAGAATATAAATGAGTTCCAGTAAAATCAAGATTACTACTAAGTATAATATCTTTTAAAGTAAATTCGTCTTTATAAGTATGAGCTTGTTCAATAATTTGTCTTGCTTCAGTAGGAGTAAATCCTAAAATCGCCATTTCTTTTCCAAATTCATCTGTTAAAATATCAACTTTATGATATTCTTTTTCTAAATAAATATCTCCGATAAGGTCTTCTTGTAAATATTTAAATCTTATTAAACGAATAATAGCACGGATGTATTCACGGTGATAATTTTTAGAATAAAAGTTATAATCATAATCAATTTCTCTTCGATCATCTTTTTCGAATAAATCAGCTAAACTAATAATACCATTTTTATTTACCAAAATATTACATATATTGGATTTATTTCTTATTAGACCAGTTTCCCATATTGGAATATTTTTAAATTTTTCATATTTTGAAGTCATATATAACTCCCCCCTAATTGGGATATATTATATGATTATTTTTACAATTTAGCAAATTTACATTTAAAAAGACGATTTACTTTAAATCATCTTCTATTAATTTAATTATTTTCTTTTCTATACTATCTACTGAAACATCTTCTTGTACACCAGTTTTTCTTATTTTTAATTCAACTAAATCATCGTTAACCTTTTTACCTATAGTAATTCTAAATGGTATTCCTATTAAATCCATATCTTTAAATTTAACACCAGGTCTTTCTTCTCTATCATCTAATATAACATCAAAACCTTTTGATTTTAAATTTTCATATAACTGGTTAGCTATTTCACTTTGTTTTTCATCTTTCATATCTATTTGAACTATAGCTACTTGGTAAGGTGCAATATTAGCGCTAAATATAAGACCATTTTCATCATTATTTTGTTCAACTATACTAGCTAATACTCTACCTAGACCTAAGCCATAACAGCCCATAACAACAGGATGTTCTTGATTATTTTCATCTAAATATGTAAGACCTAGTTGAGAAGCATATTTAGTACCTAATTTAAATAAGTTACCAACTTCAATTCCTTTACGAAAATATATTTTACCTCCACAATTTGGGCATATATCATCTTCTTTAACATTAACAATATCAGCTACTAAGTCATAACTAAAATCTTTGATATTAGCATTTATATAGTGATAGCCTTCCTCATTAGCTCCACAGCAGAAATTTTTCATTTGAAGAATTTCTCTATCTATAACAATTTTAGCTTTTAAATCAATTGGTCCAGTATATCCAGGGACAGCATTACTAGAAGAGATTAAATCATCATTAGCAAAATTTATTTCTTTTGTATTAAATAGTTTACTAACTTTATTTATATTTAATTCTCTGTCACCACGAATAAAGAATACAACTAATTCATTATTAATATTCATAAGTAAGGCTTTAATTGATTTTTTTAAATCTAGATTCAAGAATTTGCAGACATCTTCAATTGTCTCTTGATGAGACGTTTCGACCTTTGTTAAAGTTTTTTCTTTTTCTAAATCTTTATGATTAGAGATACATTCTGATACTTCTATATTACTAGCATAATCACATTTATCACATAGTACTAAAATATCTTCACCGATATCTGTAATTGCTTGGTATTCTTCAGATAAAGTCCCACCCATTGTACCACAATCTGCTTTAACTATTTTATAATTTATTCCTAATCTTTTATATATATTGTTATAAGCAGTTTTCATTATATTATAAGATTCATTTAGACCTTCTTCATCTCTATCAAATGAATAAGCATCTTTCATTATAAATTCACGAACTCTAATTAACCCGTAACGAGGACGAGGTTCATCTCTAAATTTATCAGCTTGTTGATATAAAGTAAATGGTAAATCTTTATAACTTTTAACCATACTTTTAGCTGCTATTGTAAATAGTTCTTCATGTGTTGGTCCTAAAACATGATTTTTATTATAGCGATCTTTTAAGCTAAACATATCGTCTCCAAAAGCAGTAATACGCCCACATTTTTCATAATATTCACTTGGTATTAAACTTGGCATTAGAAGTTCTTGAGCTCCAGTATTATTTATTTCTTCTTTGACAATATTACCTATTTTATCTAAAACACGAAGACCCATAGGTAAAAACATATAGATACCAGCACCAATTTTTTTAATCATTCCACTACGTACAAGTAAGTTACCACTCGTACTTTCTTCATCTTTAGCATCTTCTCTTAATGTAAAGAAAAAACTTTTACTTAGTTTCATATTTATCATCCTTTTTAATTTTATTAAATAAATAAAAGATGATACCTAAAGGAGTGCAAAAAGCACGGTACCATCCTTATATACTCTTTATGATAACGGATTCTTCCGGAAATATTTTCATATTTCATTCATGGGTAGGAATTTTTACTATTACTATTTAAGTTCCACCATTCTTAAATTCTCTATAAGCAAAGAAATAAAAATTATATCCCAATCAACATATTGCAAATAATATAAAACAATTACTGTTCTTTGTCAAACAGTAATTGATTAAAACTAGTAATTTGTTCCTTGAAATGGATTACTATTATTACCTTCAGCATTTCCTGTTGGAGTTGTACTTGCTAAATTAGAGTTCATTTGAGATGCTTCCATAGGATTTACTGGTGGCATATTTGGATTTTGTGGTGCACTTTGTGGAGTACTTTGTGGTGTAGGTGCTGCACTTTCAGTATTATTAACAGCAGCTGTTGAAGCTACAATTTCTTTTAATTTAACTTTAAAACTTTTTTCTTCTTCATCTTCAAGTCCTAAATGATCTATTCTTACAATTTGATTGTGATCAAATAATAATGTTTGATCAGAACTTAAAGAACCTTCAGGGAATAAAACTCCTGAGTAATCAAATACTCGATTTGGATTACTAGCATCCATAGTACAGAATCCATTTATCATTACTCTTTTAGTACCATTTTGTAATAGTACTACTGTTCCAACTGGTAAATATTTTTCTCTTATTTGTCCATTCACTTTAATCATCCCTCTACTTTATTAAATAAATTATACTATATTTTAATTCAAGTGTCTATTAATTTTTTTATGTAATAAAAACTATTTTTTATCATAGTTTTTATTAGGGTGATTTAGTGAAAAAATTTTTATTTTCTTTACTGGTATTATTTTCTTTTACAATTAAGCCATTAGCTTTAGAACTTACACAATATAGTAAATCAAGTATATTGATAGAACCAACTACTAATACAATAATATATGAAAATAATAAGGACGAGCGATTAGCTCCAGCATCAATGACAAAAATGATGACTATGTTACTAATTATGGAAGCAATCGATGATGGTAAAATTAAAATGGATGATATGGTTTTAATAAGTAAAAATGCTGCTGATATGGGAGGAAGTCAAGTTTTTCTAGAAGCAAATTCTAAAATATCTGTAGATCAATTATTAAAAGGGATTGCTATTGCTTCGGGAAATGATGCAGCTGTAGCGATGGCTGAGTATATTGCTGGTAGTACAGATGAGTTTGTAAAGATGATGAATGATAAGGTTAAAGAATTAGGACTTAAAAATACTCATTTTGTAAATGTTCATGGATTAGATGCCGAAAATCATTATTCTTCTGCATATGATATGAGTCAAATTGCAAGAGAATTAATTAAACATGATAAAATTTTAGAATACTCATCTTTATATGAAGATTACTTAATTAAAGACGATGGAAGTAAAACTTGGTTGGTAAATACTAATAAATTAGTTAGATTCTATGAAGGAGTTGATGGATTAAAGACGGGATATACTGGAACTGCAAAATATTGTTTAACAGCAACAGCTAAAAAAAAGAATATTAGATTTATTACTGTTACAATGGGAGTAGATACATCTGAGCATAGAAGTGTTGATACGACAAGTATGCTTAATTATGCTTTTACAAACTATAAGTTAAATACTATTCTAAAGAAGGATGATACAATTGGAGAAATAGAAGTAAAAAAAGGCAAAAAGAATAAAAGTAGTATTTCAGTTAAAGAAGATGTTACGGATTTAATTAAACAAAATGAGAAAAAAGAATATAGTTATAAAATTTATAAAGATAAGGTAATAGCTCCTTTAAAGAAAGGTGATATTGTTGGTAATGTTGAAATTATTGACAATAATGGAAAAATAGTAAAAAAAGTTGACCTAATAGCAAATGAAAATATTGATAAACATAATTTCTTCAGTATGTTTGTAGAGACTTTTAAAAAAATAATTAATGGATATATTTAAGTTTATAGTATCATTATTTTTTTCTTTATGTTATAATCCTGAATTTATCAGTTTTATAAAGACAAAATCTCCCAAA
>CANQZL010000007.1 GCA_947628325.1 uncultured Bacilli bacterium | reverse complement strand
TAATATGGAAGAATGTATATTTTGTAAAATAATAAAAGGAGAAATACCTTCAAAAAAAGTTTATGAAGATGATAAAATATTAGCTATTATGGATGTAAACCCTCAAGTAGATGGACATGTCCTTGTAATACCTAAAAAACATATAAAAGATTATAAAGAATTAAAACAAGATGATTTAGATTATCTAAATACTATTGCTTCAAAATTATCTGATGAATTAATAAGTAAATTAGATGCTAAAGGTATTACGTTTGCCGTTAATTATGGCGATAGCCAATCAGTTAAACATTTTCATTTACATCTTTTACCAGACTATTTATTAAAAGAAAAAAGTAATAGAACATTAGATGAAATATATGAAATAATAAAATAGAAGATATTTTAAACCAATATCTTCTTTTTATAAGTATTTCTTTAAATTATTTAGATTTCTTTTTTCAATATTTAATAATTGTATAGCTAATTTTAAAGCTTTTTTATTCTTACCTTCATATTTATTAATTTGTTCTTGTATTTCAATAATTCCTTTATTATTTCCCGTCATCATCATTTTAGCAATATTACTTGTACTATTATCCATTAATGTTTTCATTTTAGCATCCATCATTGTCATTAAACTTGCCATAGGACTAACTTCTTCCTTAGTAAAACCTACTTCTGATAATAAATATACAGCTTCTTTACATATTGCATAATAATCATTTTCTTGTTCTTTAATTACTTTTTTTAACTTACGATCTTTAATAGCACTTTTAATATTATCAATCCCTATTAGACCCATTTCAGCATTTTGATAAATCATATTTAATAATTTAACATCTTCACTCATTTATATCACCATTAATATTATTAGTCATAAAATAATTTTTATACAAAGAAAAAAGAAGCTATTAAACTTCTTGAACAACAGCAATAATCATTGGTTTACATTCTGTTTCATGATACAAATACTTACCTAATTCTTCACGTATTTCATTCTTAATTTTATTATACTCAACATAAGAATCTGTAATATTACGTTCAATAATATTTAAAGATATTCTCTTTATTTCTTTTATCATTTCTCCAGAATCTTTAACATAGATAAAACCTCTTGTTGTTACTTCTGGTCCTACTAATATAACCTTATCCTTTTTACTTATTGTAGCACTAATTAATAAAATACCATTTTCACTTAACATTTCACGATCTTTTATAACAAGTTCTCCAACATCTTCCGTACTATTACCATCTATTAAGATATCATTTACTTTAATATGATCAAAATTTTCACTATTTAAAACTCCATCATTAAATTCAATAACATCTCCATTTTGTTTAAGTAAAATATTTTCCTTAGGCATATTTAATTCTGAAGCAATATTAGCATTATTAACCATATAACGATATTCTCCCTTTACAGGAATATAATATTTTGGTTTAAGTAAATCTATCATAATCATTAAATCTTCAGATGAAGCATGATGTAAAATAGTTTTATCTTTAGGAATAGTTACAATATCACAACCATTAGTTGCTAAATCATTTTGGATTTTAACTAAAGTTTTCTCACTACTATCATAGTTAGGTTCAGCAAATACTATTGTATCAGTAGCTTTTAATTTAATAAATTTATCATATCCATTAATTATTTTACCAATTGATGCATAAGGATTTTCTTTACTATCTTGAATTAATAATATTGAATCTTTATCTTCGATATTAGATAAATCTCCTAATATGCTATCTTGAAAATTTAAATATCCTTCTTTTTTGGCAAAAGATATAATATTTTGTAAATTCTTACCCATTATAACAACTTTACGATGAGTATTTGCTACAGCATCAAATATTTCTTGAATAGTATAAATATGCGTTGGTAAAAGGGCGAACAACATTCTATTTTCATGATGCTTTATTGAATCTTTAAAAAATGTTGTTAAGCGATGTGAAGGTGAGGTATGCCCTATACGTTCAGAAAAAACAGATTCGCACATTAATGCTAAAACTCCTTGTTTTCCAATATAAGCAATTTTACCCAAATCCATTGCATATTTATCCATCATTTTAGAATCAATTATAAAATCACCAGTATAAACAATAGCACCGTCTTTAGTATTAATTACATACATAACTGAATCAGGTGTAGAATGATTAACATTAATAGGAAAGATACTTACATTACCAAAATTAAGCTTTTTATGTGGTTTAATCTCAATAATTTTCTTTTCATCCATCCCATCATTAGTTAAAACAAACTTTGTAAATCTAGTAGCATATATTTTAACATTAGGTATTTCCTTAAGCAAATCTTTAGTAGCCCCCATATTTTCATAATGACCATGAGTTAAAAAAACACCTTTTATTCTATTTTGATTTTTTACTAAAAAATCAAAATCAGGAATAATATAATCAATACCATATAAATTCTCATTAGCATATTTTAATCCACAATCAAAAACATACATATCATTATCAATATCTACTATATAGCAATTTTTACCCATTTCATCTAGTCCACCAAGACTAAATATCTTAATATTACACATTAAAAACATCTCTTTTCTATTAAAATAAAATTTATAAAGACTTGCGACTAGATAATTATACCAAAAAATATTTAATCTTTCAATCTCATCAATAAATATTTACATATATATGTTGATTTTCTTTTGGAAGTCAGTTTTATATTTTAAAACTGAAATAAGTTTGCTTTTTGATAAACTTTTAGAAAAAAATGAATTTACTCTAAAAATTTACGATATTTACATATATAATAGAAAATAAATATAAATTATTCACTTATTAATTCAGATAACGGAATTATAGATAAGTCTTGATACTTAATTTGATTTACTAAAATTTCTAACTCACTTAAAGTTAAACTATTTTGAATAAGAATTATTTCCCCACTACCTATCTTACTTTTAATACTACTTAAATTAGAATGATTAACTATTAAAGATGGTTTAAATAAATACTTATTAGTACAAAGACTAGGTATATTATCATTTTTTACATAACATAAATTTTTATTTATTTTATTCTTATTTAAGTACTTTTCTATATTATGATAAACTAATTCATTATTAGAATTATTTATTAATTCATATGAAGTATCATACTTTTCTTCATTAATTAAAACATCTACTCTTTTTTCTTTATCTAACATATACTTACTTAAATTATTAACTTCTTCAAATATTAAAGAAACACTATTTCTTTCACCATTACCACGAATTATTATTCTATCTTTATTATCTTCTAAACTAATTTCTGGTTTAATACTATTAAATATTAAAAGTTCTTCATTAAATACCTTATTTTTCTGCATATTATTAAATGAACTATTTACATTAACTTCTTTACCACTAATTCCTGGTATTATATATAAATCATCTATCAAAGTACTATTAATATAATTTACATATTTTGAATCTTTTACTTCATTAATACTTTGCATAATAGGATTTTTATTTTTAACAAATAAAGCAACTTTCTCCGTATAATAAAAACTTAACAAACAAATACCAATTAAACCAATATATTTAAAATACTTTCTCATTCTATCACCTATTTAAATATATGATTAAACATCTATTATAAATGTTATATTTTATAATATTAATAGCTTCTTTCTTTAATTATTTTTTCTTTTTTTCTTCTTTTTCTGGTTCTTTCTTACTAGATAAGAATGTTACTTTTTCAGCAATTACTTCTGTTACATATTTCTTTGTTCCATCTTTGTCTTCGTATGTATTAACTTGAAGACGACCTTTAATCCCAACAATATCTCCCTTATGACAATATTCACTAGTATTAGCTGCAATAGAATTCCATAAAGTACATCTAATAAAATCAGTTTCATATAATCCATCACTATTTTTAAAAGATCTCTGAACAGCTAATAAAAGACTTGTAACTTTTTTCCCATTTTCCATTGTCATAATTTCTAAATCATCCGTTAAACGACCTACTAAGACTACTTGATTTAACATTATATTCCTCCTTTCAAGAATGAATACTAACAATTTTATAAACTATATTCAAATACGTACTTTTTGAATTTGCTATTAATTTTAAACCAAAAAAAATATTTCCTCTAAGAAGAAATATTTTTTTTAATACAATAATTATTTTATCTTTTCTTTTTACTATACTTTTAAATTTTTTTAGGTATTTTAAAATTTTTTTATTCTTTTAACAACCTATTTAACTCAACTGCATATTCCATAGGTAATTCTTTTTTAAAATCACTAATAAATCCCATAATAAGTAATTCTTTAGCACTATTTTCACTTAAACCTTTACTAGTTAAATAAAACATTTTTTCAGCACTAACTTTAGAAATAGTAGCTTCATGTTCCAAAGTACTAGAATTATTACCAACTATATTAGTTGGAAAAGTATCACTTCGTGAAATATCATCAAGAATTATCGTATCACACTTAACTGTTGCTTTACTATTAATAGCATTCTTCGTTATTTTAGTTAATCCTCGATAATTACTTACCCCTCCTAAAGAAGAAATAGATTTACTAATTATATTACTCTTTGTATTAGGTGCTAAATGAATCATTTTAGCACCTGCATCTAATTGCTGACCATTTTTAGCATAGGCAATACTTATTGAATTACCAGTAGCTCCTTCTCCCCTTAAAATACAAGAAGGATACTTCATCGTAACTTTACTACCTATATTACCATCTACCCATTCCATTGTTCCATAATCATCAACAATAGCTCTTTTTGTAACTAAATTATAAACATCCGTTGACCAATTCTGAATTGTTGAATAACGACAATGAGCTCCTTTTTTTATAAAGATTTCCACAACTCCAGCATGTAAAGAAGTAATACTATATTCTTTAGCCGTACATCCCTCTATATAATTTAAATCTGCTCCTTCATCGACAATAATAATTGTTCTTTCAAATTGTCCTAAAGACTCAGTTTCAATTCTAAAATAACTTTGTAAAGGTCTATCTACTTTTACTCCTTTAGGAATATAAATAAAAGAACCACCAGACCATACTGCACCATTTAATGCCGTATATTTATTTTCAGCATAATTAACTAGATGATTAAAATATTCTTTAAAAAGATCAGGATATTTTTGAAGAGCATCATCTGTTGAAGTAAAAATAATACCTTGTTCTTCAAACTTTTGATTATGATAAACTACTTCACTTTCAAATTGATTAGTTACCCCACCTAAATATTTTTTTTCGGCATCGATAACTCCTAATTTATCAAAACTATTCCTAATACTACAATTAACTCTTTGCCAATCATTTGTTAATTTTTCTACTCCACCTTTATAATAAGTAATATTATCAAAATCAATATCTATTTTGGGACCAAATGTTGGATTATCTAATTCCTTAAATTTAGCAAATGATTTAAGACGAAAATCTAACATCCATTCTGGTTCATTTTTCTTTTTTGATAAATCAATAATAAACTGTTCATTTAGTTCCTTTTTCATAATCATCACGCTAAATATTATACACCATTAACCATTATTTGAAAACATTGAAATTCCATACTTTTTTTGCTATTATTATAATAGGTGATGATATGGATATATTAAATGTAAACTTAAATACTCTTGCTGATTTATATGAAGAATTTCCCGAAAGTTTTAAAGGTCTTAGTGTCGACGGAAATTACTTAGTATATAATGGAGAAAAAACTGATATAAGTAAATTTAACATAAATGATTTATTAGGAGATAGTTCTTATTTTACCTCTTCTCTTAGTATTTTAACACCTGAAGACATCTTTAAAATTATCAGACTTCATGCTATAGGATTAGAAAGTTTAAAACCTCAAAAAAATAAATCAGAAGAAAAAGCAGAAATAATTAAACAAGAAAATCCTTTAATGAGAAATATAAGTATTATAAAAAAAGGACAAGGTATTGATACCGAAGAATATTTTAATATTGTTGACAGCAATGGTAGAGATAACCTTTTCAAAAATGATCGTAATGTTGATATCTTTGCCATTTATGACTATTTAAAACTTTCAAATCCTAACAAACAAGTTACTCCAAACGAATTAGTTGAAGAACTTAACAGAAAATTGCCAAAAATTAATTTAAGCTCTGCTATATCATTTCTTAATAGTAGTGCAACTTCTGAAGATTTCAAAAATAAAATTAACATTTTATACGAAAAATATAAAGATGATCAAACAATAAGAATTTTGGGTAATGAACAGGAAGATATAGCTATTATTGTTGATTTAAGTCAATTTAATAATCATAAAGTTGTTACATTTGAAAAAAACGAATATGGTGATATAGTCTTTAAAACTCAAAATCAAAATGTTAATGGCATCGATACAAAATTAGCTTCTGATGATGAAACAAAAGATATTGATTCTACTAAATCATTAGAAGACAATAATTTTACTAAGACAATCCAAGAGCAAAAGAAAGAAGAAGACATCATTAAATTAATTTCCTTTAATGAGTTTGTCTATTTAATTCATTCAAGTGATAAACTTAGTGAAGAACAAAGAAAAAATGTTGATTTATGGTATGCATATATAGAAGATTTAATAATATATGAAGATTACTTATTACCAAAAATTAAAAATATATTAAATGAATTAAAAATAATGGTATATGATGTAGAATATAATAGAAGTGAAAATCAAATAATTACCGAAAACGAGCAAGAAGCTGTTAATAAAATTCATGAACTTGAAAGTAAAAAAGACAACACAGAATTAGAAAAAAGCCCAGAAAAAGAAAAAGAAGAAAGCTTTAAACTAACTCTAAAATATGATTCAGATAAAAATCCAAATGCAGGAGCTATATCTACTCTACTAATTATTCTAGTTGTTGTCGTTATTTCGATAATACTTTCCTATATAACAATGACCATTATAAGTTAAAAAAATGTGTTTGTTAACACATTTTTATTTGGCTGCTTGAACTGAGGTAATAGCTACTACTCCAACTATATCTTCTGTAGAACAACCTCTTGATAAATCATTTATTGGTTTTTTCATACCTTGAGTAATTGGTCCATAACTTTCGGCTTTAGCAAGACGTTCAACCAATTTATAGCCAATATTACCTGCATCTAAATCAGGGAATATCAATACATTTGCTTTTCCAGCTACCTTAGAATCAGGAGCTTTCATTTTAGCAACTTCTGGAACAATAGCAGCATCTAATTGCAATTCTCCATCTATTTCATATTGTGGATATTCTTCATTAACTATTTTAGTTGCTTCAATTACTTTTGTAACATCTTCATGAGAGGCACTACCTTTTGTCGAATGAGATAATAAAGCAGTTATCGGTTTTTCTCCTGTCAAATATGCAAAAGAATCTGCTGATGAAGCAGCTATAGCTGCTAATTTCTCTGGAGTTGGATTTTGTTCCAAACCAGCATCAGCAAAAACAAAAATACCATTATAACCATATTCACAATTAGGTACTACCATTAAAAAGAATGCTGAAACCAATTTAACATTAGGAGCTGTTTTAATTATTTGTAATGCAGGTCTTAATGTATTAGATGTCGAATGACAAGCACCTGATACAGCACCATCTGCCATATTATTATAAACTAACATACAAGCAAAATACATATAATCATTTAATAAAAGATTTTTAGCTTCTTCAATAGTCATACCTTTTTCTTTACGTAAATTATATAAATCATCAATAAACTTATTAGTTAAATCACTTAAAGAAGGATTAATAATAGAAATATCTGTTAAATCAATATTCTTTTCCTTAGATACTTTATCTATTTCAATTTCATCCCCTATTAAAATAATTTTAGCTATCTTTTCTTTTTGGCATATAGAAGCTGCTTTTAATACTCTTTCATCCATTGATTCTGGCAATACAATAGTTTTTAAATTACTTTTAGCTCTCTGTTTAATATTTTCAATAAAATTCATTTACATCCCAACCTTTATTTTATTATAATATTTTTTTCAAATAAAAAACAGCTATTTAGCTTCAATAATTAGCTTTATAGCTGTTTTTTCTTTACCATCTATTTCAATATCAGTAAATGCTGGAATACAAACCAAATTTATACCACTAGGAGAGATATATCCTCGAGCAATTGATACAGCTTTAACTGCTTGATTTAAAGCTCCTGCTCCTACAGTTTGTAATTCTACTCCACCTTTTTCTCTAAAAATATTAGCAATTGCTCCAGCAACTTTACTTGGATTAGACTTACTTGATACTTTTAATATTTCCATGATTATCCTCTCTTTCTATACTTAAATATATGAAGAGATTTAATCTTTATGAAAAATTTACAAACTATTTTTATCTATCTTCTATTTTGTTAAAATCTATATAATATCAGTAACTACTTTTCTACATAGCATTAAATACATTCTATAAATATCATAATTACTCAATTCCTTGGAAATAATTTTCGTTATAGAACCAATTATTTCTATATTTCTTTTTAAATTCACTACTTTAATATAATAAGAATCACTAACTTTTTATCATTATAAAACATTATTAGTACCCATAAATTATAAAATATAAAAGAACATTTTTTAGAAATATCCTTCTGCTTACAATTCTTCTAAAACTTCTGATAACATTTTACTAATATCTTTATATAAAGCTAATTGTAATTTAGTCCAATCACCTGACTCTATTGCATATTCTTTTCCTAAATTACTTTGTATGTATTTATTAACAAATTTTTTATGGCTTGTACCTGTTGATTCTTGAATATGTTGAAAATAAGATCTCATATGTTTAATAAGATCCATGCCAAATTTAACATCATCTTTTTTACTGCTTTCAACAATACCATAAATTTGGTTTTCATAACCATTGTTGCTTCCTTCATAAATTGCTTTAAAAAAATATGTAATTATTTCTGAAAAGCCTTCTTTATTTTCAGCTATATTTTTTATATTAAAAATTAGTTCTAGCACTGCTAAATGACTCTTAAAAAAGTCTTTTCGTTTATCATTTATAGCATTTATTAATAAAAATATTTTCGCCGCTTCTTCTTCTATGTCTTTAATAATACTTTTGCTATATGCTTCCTCAATATTTATTTTAGAATCTTTTCTATATGCATACCCAATATATTGTGGTATAGCACTCTCAATTGATTTAAGAGATTTGTTTATTTTAATATCATCTATTTCTGAAATATCATCAAAATATTTAGAGGCATTATTAAAAGTATCTAAGTTAATTTTACTAATTGTATTACAAAAAAAGACATTATTAAAATTATTAATCCTATCTAAATTATTAATCTTATTAATTTTATTTGCTAAGGAATTAAAATAGTTATCAAAACATTTATATAAATCTTCGTTTTTTAAAACAATTTGTACAAAATTATTATATTGATTAAATATTTCGTTACTTTTATTAAAAATATTATTTATAGAATTAAATTTATTAACAATATTTTCAAATTTATTAAAAATATCTTTCAATATAATCACTTCCTTTTTTGTAATTTATATTTGTTATATCATAAGCATCCGTTTTTTTAAAGTTTTATTTTATCTTTTTATACTCAATTACGGGAATATAATCAATATAAATTTCTACATCATCTAATATTGCCTAAGATTTAAAATTTACATTCTAATAATAAAAATATTATTCGCATCTCTTATTATTTAAACTTCATTTTGAAATAGACATTATATAGTTAAATTAACTCTACATTAATTGCTCAGTTATTTTAATAAAAAATTCACAATTCCATAAATTTAAACTTTGCGTATCTTTAATAAAAGGAATTACATCTTCTTTGGATTCAGTATAATTTATTTCTTTGAATTTATTTTTTAATAATTTTTTTAAAACATCTAAGTTAAATGGTTCATCTTCATTAATATATTTTGAATCAACTAATTTATTTTTTAATAAATCTAAATTTACATTTATATTATTTGCTAAAAAAAATACATAATCATATAAATCTCTTCCTTTTATTCTATTTTGCCAATTACGGCATAGTATTGCATGTATTTTTCCAGCTAATAAAGAAGATTTGTCATATAATTTTATTTGATGTGGACTTGGAAGAAGTTTATATTGCATTTCGTAAGTTGCTCCTTCTGGTGGATTAATATCTATTTCAAATTTTATTTTTATACTTTTTAAAATATGATCATATATATGATTTTTCTCATTAGGGAAAAATTTCAAAATATGTTCCAATGTATCCCCTTTTAAGAAAGCTGAAGAAATATTAGTTTCACTATGCTTTTGTTTAGTACTAATTTCTAAATTTAATCCATAAGCATTTAACTCATTTTCTATATAGCTAAAATATTTACTTAAATCAAATTCTTTATTTGGTTTAAGTAATGCAAAGTCTAAATCTTCTGAAAAACGATCTAGTTTATAAAATATCCTTAAAGCTGTTCCACCATAAAAAGCTGCCTCTTTAAAAAAACCTCCACGTGATAAACCAGACAATACCAATTCTTGAATTATTTCTTTTAGTGCATTTATTTCATCATTAGTATTTTTTATTTCATAAGATTTTAACATTTGTTCAATTATATTATTCATTAAAATACCTCCTCATATATTTAGCAAGTAAAGAAACGTTAGTTGAATGGTATAAATTACTTAATCTTTCTATTTTATTGATATCTAACTTTTGAAATTCTTCTTCATCAATTCTTAAATCAGAAAATAACATCTTTTCTAAATCCTTATAATTAGTTAAAGGAGATAAAGTATAAAGTTTATCACACAAGGCTTTTTCAGGTGTAGCTATTTGATACGAATAATCATTTTCCGTTTTTAATAAAATTTCTTCAGGATAAACTATATCTGGTATATCTCTATATGTAAATACACCAAATCTTGTCTCATATTTCTTTTTTTTCTTTTTATTAAAAGTTGCACATGTAATGGTACTTACTCTTTCTGGTATTAATCCATAATATGCTAAAGCATACTCAAAAGAAATATATGATGGTCCATATATACTTCCAGAAAGTAAATAACCAGGAGTGTTAGGATTAGTTTCATATAATCCTTTTATTATTTTAAATAATTTACCATCTCGAATATCTCTACTTAATTTATTATTTTTATTAGAATAATTAATTATATTATTCTTAGCAATACTATTAGTAATTATCATATTTTCACCTCTTAATACCATTATATGGTATTTTGTGGTTAAAATCAAGTGTTTTAATAGTTCTTTATAAAATTTTACATTAACGAAATAATCACTAACTTATAAAAAGTTCATTATCTATTCTTATATTAATCTATTATATGTTTGATATATTTTAGAATTATAATTAATAATCTTATCATAAGCTAAACGATATACATAAAAACATTTAATAACATTCAAATTATTTATATTATTATATAAACCTTTAACTTTTTGATAGTACTTTTCTTCAACCATCCAATTTAAAGCTGTATTATCAGCTTTTATTTCATAATCTTCAGTTGCTTTTTCATCAAAATTATTAATTAAACTACCTTTCTTAGCTCTATTAAAATCACTTTTACAATGAGCAAGTTCATGTAATAAAGCAAAATAAATATCAGCATACCTTTTATTTTTAGTTGTAATATATATAGCTGGTTTATCATTTAATACTTTAAAAGCTCCACGTATTTTAGAACCCTTTAAATCTTCTTCAATAGCTAAATAAAGACCATTATCATTAAATTTTTTTATTAGTTCTTCCTTATTAAAAAGATTATTTTGGGCACAATAACGAATATAATCAACTACGACATTAATATTTTCATTTTTATATTCTTTAACATTTTGATCTATAACTACTTTATAACATCTTTCTAACCATAAAGCTAATAACTCGGGTTTATCATTTTTACTTTTATAAAATATAGAATTATCTTCTTTATATAAACTTTCAGGATCAGTAATTCTTAAATATTTTAATAAACCTCTAGCTATACTAAAATCATTATCTTCATCAGAAAACTGATAATTATATTTTTTAGAAAACTCTTTATAATTAAATTTATTAATAAACTTTTTAATAGTTAAATTATGATTATCTAAAAAAGAAGAAATAGTTTTTTCCATTTTAAAATTAGATTCTACGTTTTCAATATAACTAACAGGTATTTCAGTTACAAAAGATATGTTATAAATCATATTCTGTGATAATTCTACTTTACCATTTATTATATCTATTAAATTTTTAGAAGTTGTATTTATTCTTTCAGCAAACTCTCTTTTACTTATTTTTTTAAAATCAAGAAATTCACCAAGTTGACGACCAAATTTATTAATCATAATATATCACTTTATCTTTACTAAAATCCTGATAATGATTGAAACTTACATAGACTAAATCAAGACATGAAGTATCATTATCATTAGGATAAACAATTAATCTTATCTTTCAAATTAAAAGAATAAAAACAGTTGTTTTCGTATTTCATTCGTTCAAAACCATACATTAATGCTATTGGATTTGTTTTTAAAGAATTAAATGTATCATTATTTTCAATAATTTCTCTAATTATTTTTAAATTTACTTTCTCTTTAGTATATCTACTTAATTTTTTTACGGTATTGTCATAACTTTTGGTGTTAACGATTTTCATTGTTTACCTCCTTGATTTTATCTCCTTTCCTCTTTACATATATTAACATACAAGTTAATATATGTAAAGAAAAAACTTTATTGTATGGCATTATTAACTGTATTTTCATCTAAACCTGCCATTAATAAGTTTTCTTTAGTTTCATCTTTAGTAAGACTCTTTAATTTTTTGATTTCAGAAATTAATGCTATTTTACAATCCTTGCTTATAGAATTATAATTTAAAATATTAATCTTATTTAAGTTTATAAAATTTTTAAGATTTAAAATATAATATTTATCGTAACCTTTTTCTTTAAATAAAAGAATATTAAATTCAATAAAATAGCAAATATACTTTAAGTCATTATTGAACTCATATATCGGTATTAAATATGAGATAGCTTCTAAATAGCTTGAGTTAGAGACATCTGATTTTTCAAGAATATTATAATCTTTACATTTTAATGGTTCATTTTTAAATATCTGGTTTTTAAAGATTTCAATTAAATTTGTTGTTAAAACTTCAAATACAACTCTATTAATAATTTTAAATTTTATATATAATTTTTTATTATCATCAGATTTTTTTATAATCTCAATATTCAAATCTTTTAATAGTGGTTCTATTTTGTCTATCATCTTTTGTAAATAACATGGCTCTTCAATACTACTAGCAGTATTAATTGTTACTTTATTATTTTTTCTTAAAGCATTAATAATTTTTTCATCTGATAAATTATTATTAATCCATAAAGCTATGTTTTGATTAATACCTAAGTCAGTATTTTCACAATAGTTAAGTTGTTTTTTTATTTTTGCTATTAAAGATACAGCTTTTAATTTAATAGATTTAAGCTCATCTAAATTAAAATCTTTTTTATATTTATTTGGTTTGTTCAATATAGTTGTATATTCTTTATTTATATTAATTTTCAAGTTTTCATATTCTTCATAAAGTTCTTTATTTAAAAAGATTCTAGGATTATTAACTTGTTTTTCTAGCTCTCTTATTGTTTTCTGGAACTTAGAAATATTACTTTCAACATAGTTAATTTTTATTAATCTATCTTCTTTTTTTTCAAAATCTTTTATTTTTTCAAATATTAATCCATAGTCTCTAACACATGAACTACCTATAACTATAGATTTTTGAGTATATTTATTTTTTATTATATAATTCTTTTTAATTTTTCTACCACAAAGACTACAGGTATTAACTGTACTTTGCTCCTCATCTAAATCACGTATATAATCCCACTCTTTTTGGCAAACATTAATTATTTCTTTAAAGTTATTATTAATTATATCTATTGTATATTGAGTCAAATTATCTATTTCATTTTTTCTTAATAAATATGTTCCTTTTAATTTATGCTTATTTAAAATAGCATCTCTCAATTCAGGATAGTTTTCACTTGTTGTACTTAAAACAAATAAACATCCATCTTTTTTTCTAATACTTGTATTACTTTTACTTAAATTATTATTCTCCATATTCTACCTCTTCTTTCTATTTAGAGGTAGCATCAACTTTTTTTACAATAATTTTGATAGTTTAATTTGACATAAACTATAATTTTAAGTTAAAATTAACTTGGAAATTGATTATTATTTTTTAATTGCTTTTATAGTCATTTTCCTCCACGTTTCGTGGTTCTTTCAAGGTAGTTGATGCTACCGAACTTGATATGCCTTTTGCCGAAGGCATATTTTTTTATCTGTTTTCTATATAATTAAATAGTCTTTCAACATTTTCTTCTAATGGAATATTTTCTATTTCATTATTTTTATAAGCTTTAGAAAAGCTAAAATCTGCCCTTACTTTCTTTTTAGTTTTACTATTTATAAACTCACTAAACCTTATTATTTGTGGGGTGTTACTTTTTTTCTCAACTATAAAGATTTGATCTCTCCTTAAATCATTTAAGATAATAGAAGAATTAGTTGTAAATATTAATTGCCCTTGATTATGTAACTTTGATTTTAAATATATATTTAAAATCAAAGAAACTGTTTTAAAATTCAAAGAATTATCTAATTCATCAATTAGTAACACTCCTCCTTTTTTAGAACTTTTAATATAATCACAAGTAAATGAGCACGCTTTTTTAGTTGCCGTGGATAACTCATCATATCTTATACAATAATCATCATACACTGCAAATAATTTTTTATCATTTGCATTAGATGTATCAATGTCAATCTTTTTTACACCATTATCTAAAACTCTAATAAAATACTCTAGAAGTTTACTATCTTCCTCTGTTTCTTCTATAACATAGTCTTCGTTATATTCGTATTCAGTTTCACCTATTGTAGAAGATTCGTATATGTATTTGTTATAAAATGCTTCATAATAATCCATTCTTCTTTCAAGTTCTTCAGTATTAATTCCAGCTTTGTTATAATCAAGTAATATATTTTGTTTATATGCCAATTTATAACCAATTTCACTTTGATTACTCTTATATATGTCAAACATTATGTTCTTCTTCTTTGACAAATATTTTTTTCTGAAGCATAACTTTTCTTCTTCAATACCATTTACTAAATAATCATTTTTATATTTCAATTCATATTCATAATATCCTGTTGTTGAAGGATTTCCACTATCTATGTACATTTCAACATATATTTTAGCTACATTATCAGGTTTACTTCTATTCACTGAAGTCAAAGAAAAACCTATTACTCTTTTTTTTACTCTATTATAAATACCTTCAATAAACTCTTCCTTTATTTCTTCAAAATCAAAATCTGATTTATCAGGGAATCTCTTTTTTCTATGGGGGGCAGAAATAAATGAGCCAATAGAATTTAACGCTTCTAAGATAGTTGTTTTACCATTAGCATTTCCACCAATAATACCTGCAATTTTAGTAACAGCAATTTCATCTGGAAGAATTTTTATAGAATTAGAATTATTTTTGTTTCTCTTATCGCAAACGAAATTTAATGTAACCTCTTCTGTATAAGGTCCTATATTTTCAAGTTTTATCCTAGTAAACATTTCTTCAACCCTTTCTTTGATTTCGGTTTAAGATTAACATAGCAATTATTTTTTGTCAACGTTTTTTTACGATTTTTTTCGTTTGTTTTTGTTTTTTTGTACTTAATTGACAGACATAAATACCTTTTTAAACGTTTTTTACACACTATTTCTAATAAAAATAATTAAATTACTTCAAACTAACTTTAATTATTCAGTTTTTGATTATTATTCTTTTCATGATAAAAAATGACTTATTTCAATTTTCAAATTAAAAAATGAAATAAGTCAAAAATAATTTTAAGCAAAAAATTACACAATACTATGAAACACACTATTTTTTTTACTCCTATTTTTTATATTGACTTTTAATAATTTTTAGTGTAGATTATTTAACACGGAACAAGAAAAATAGTAAAAATATTTACTTTCTTAAATATTTTTGTTATAATTTTCTTGTAATTAGGATAAAATATTATTGTAGATAATATTTTATCTACTTTTGGTCTGTTGAATCAATTCTTCGGATCAAACCCGTGTTGGCGCCAAGCGCCGCTTAAAAAGGCAACCTTTGTGGTTGCTTTTTTAATGTTTAAAATCGTTTTTTATTAAGTTCTCTTAATATTCTTCTAATTTCATATAAATTAAAGAAATATTTTTCACTTTTTGTAAAAGACATTTTATTTTTATACTTATAATCAAACTTATCGATATATGTTAACATATCAGACACTTGAAATAATCGTTTTTCCTCATGATCAAAATCAACTCTATGCTCAAATCCGTCATATCTTAAAAAAATTGAATCAAGAATAGTTCCTAAAGTCTCTTGTCCATTATCATAATACATTACTATCTTATCAAATCTTTCAAAATATTCATTATGTTCTTTTATCATTTTGTTTATTGCACTAGAAACTTGTTGGCGCAATACTCTACTATTGTCAGTATATTTTTTATCCACAATTAATGTATAATATTTTACTGGAATTTTCCTAGAAAATTGATAAATTGCGTTAAATATACTCTTTCTTTTACCTATTTCAAATTTGGAATAGTCGCCACGTTTCATTATTAAATCTGCCATATGAATCATATTTGTATATCCAATTCTTTCTAATCTATCATTTAATTTTTTTAATTCAGGCATAATATCATCATCTTGTTCATGAAAAGTAAATGAAACACCATATAACTCTGATGCATCATTTCCAAATCCGAATTCACCTGTTTCATCAACAAATATGTTTAATCTTTTCATGACATTCACCTCGCATGTGCTAATTATACACTATTCTTTATCTTTCGTTAATAAATTAAAATTATTTATTACTAACTAACCACTTGAAAGAGATAAACATTTTCACATCTTGCTTTTTTACCACAACTCATTTAAGAAAAATAAGATTGATAATATATAAAGCTAAAAATTTATTGCAGAAAAATAGGGCTCTATCCTTAAATAGACCCCTTGTAAAAATGATTTAACATTTTTTTCTTACATAGATATATATCACAAAATTATATCTAATATCAATCTGTACTAAAAATATCTCTTGTATAAACTTTATCTTTTATAGGAATTAATTCTTTCTCTAATCTATTCGCTATAATAATGTCTGCAGACTCTTTAAATTCCTTAAAGTCATTTTCAACTTTTAATCCATTAAATGTATTATCTTTTAAAGTAGGTTCATATATTATTACTTCTACATTATTTTTTTCTAATCTTTCAATTATTCCCTGTATAGCACTTGATCTAAAATTATCTGATCCTGCTTTCATTGTTAATCTATATACTCCGACTACTTTAGGATTTCTCTTTAATATCTCTTCTGTTATATGATCTTTTCTTGTATCATTGGCTTTTACTATTGCTTCTATTAAATTTTCAGGTACATCTTTATAATTAGCTAATAATTGTTTAGTATCCTTTGGTAAACAATATCCACCATATCCAAATGATGGATTATTATAATGATTTCCTATTCTTGGATCTAAACATACTCCATCTATTATGTCTTTACTATTTAGACCTTTAATTTCAGCATAAGTATCTAATTCATTAAAATAAGATACTCTTAATGCTAAATAAGTATTTGCAAATAATTTAACTGCTTCTGCTTCTGTTGAATCCATATATTTAACAATAATATCTTTTTTTAATGCTCCTTCTACTAAAAGATTAGCAAATTCTTCGGCTCTTTTACTTTTTTCTCCTACTATAATTCTTGATGGATAAAGATTATCATATAATGCTTTACCTTCTCTTAAAAATTCTGGTGAAAATAAAATATTATCTATATCATATTTTTCTTTCATACTATTAACAAATCCTACTGGTATTGTAGATTTAACTACCATAGTAGTATCTATATTCATACTTTTTACTTTCTTTATTATATCTTCAACACTTGAAGTATCAAAGTAATTAAGCTCATCATCATAATTAGTTGGTGTACTAATTATAATAAATTTTGCATCTTTAAAAGCTTCTTTATAATCTAAAGTTGCCTTTAAATTTAATTTCTTATTTTTAAAGAAATCCTCAATATATTCATCTTTAATAGGAGATATCCTATTATTAATCATATTCACTTTTTCTTCTATGACATCAAGTGCCATAACTTCATTTTTTTGACTAAGTAATGTAG
>CANQZL010000006.1 GCA_947628325.1 uncultured Bacilli bacterium | reverse complement strand
TATAAAATTTGACAAAAAAATAACCATTTTATAATGGTTTCCGAAGATTTCCTGTTTTAAAACTGATAAATTCCCGATAAAAGAAATAAAATTCTAACTAAAGATAAAAAATAATACTTTACACTCTCTAGGTAAAAAAATATTTTAAATTACAAATAAATATATTACAATAAGAATATAATAGAATATATATATAATTATAATTTGCTAAAAAAATATATATATGATATAATGGCATAGCCTGAGGTGATAATAATGAGTAGTAAAACCAAAGAGGAATTTTACTCAGTCGTTAAAGATATTACAAATAATAAAGAATTTAATAAATTAAATAAAGAATTACATCATGGAATAACTAGATATGACCATTCACTAAGAGTTGCTAGATGGACTTATCAATTCTGTGAACTATTTAATATAAAAAGTATTAATAATACTACTAGAGCAGCTTTATTACATGACTTTTATATAGATAATGAACTATTAGGAGAAAATAAATTTGAAAAACTAAGTGATCATCCTAATTTGGCATTAGAAAATAGTTTAAAATATTATAAACTTGATAATGTACAACAAGATATAATTAAATCTCATATGTTTCCATGTAATTTAAATGTTCCTAAATATAAAGAATCATGGATAGTATCTACTATAGATAAAGTAGTGGGTACATATGAGATGCTAAGATTTAAGACTTCTTTGTATATAGGGATATATTGTTTATTCTTATTTGAAATAATAAGATTACCAAGATAAATATCATAGCTATATACTATGATATTTTTTTAAAAATTAGTATTTAATATTTTACAAAAGATAATTTTATGATAAAATACTTTTAGAAATTTATTTTTGATTTCTTTTTTTACGAAAAAATGGTACACTTTTGTTATTAAATTAAGTTTTAAAAGATGTAGAAGGGATATGTTATGGAAGAGATTAATTTAAAAGAATTATTAGATTATTTTAAAGATAGAATTCTTATTATAGCGATAATAGTATTAGGAATTTTAGTAGTTGGATGCTTTTATTCTATTTTTATAAAGGTTCCTTTATATCAGTCTTCTTCTCAAGTAGTATTAGTAAGTTCTGGTGAAAATGGAGGATATAATACTAGTGATGTTTCAATTATTAAAAGTTTAATTGGTACTTATAGTTCTATTGTTAAAAGTGATTCTGTTGTAGATACAGTTATTAGTAATTTATCTTTAGATTATTCTACTAATTACTTAAAAGGTAATATAACAGTTTCTAATCCTACAGATACATCTATTATTAAGATATCTGTAACAGATAAAGATTCTAAAGTAGCAGCAATGATTACAGATGAAGTAGTTAAAGTATTTAGTGAAGAAGTAACAAGAATTTATCAGTTACAAAATGTTTCTGTTATAGATAAAGCAAAAGAAAATGAAAATCCTAGTAATATAAATGTTATGAAAGATATTGTAATTTATTTAGTAGTTGGTTTAGTACTATCTTTAGGAATAATCTTTGTTATATTCTATTTTGATACAACAATAAAGAGTACTGAAGATGTAGAAAATAAATTAGGGCTTCCAGTATTTGGGGTGGTACCTAGAGCAAATAGAAATAAAACAAAAAGTAAAAAGTAGGTGAGTTAGATGAATAAAGATACAGAATTAATAGTTACTTTAAACTCTCGTTCAATGTTTAGTGAAGCAATTAAAACTATTCGTACTAACTTACAATTTGCTAGTGTTGATAAGGGACTAAAAACTATCTTAATTACATCACCTGAAGCTGGTAATGGTAAGAGTTTTATTGCTGCTAACTTAGCTGCTGCTTATGCTCAGGATGGTAAAAAAGTACTAATAATAGATTGCGACTTACGTCGTGGTAGACAACATGAAATATTTAATATAATTAATCAAACTAATGCTGGTTATTCAAACTTAATTTTAAATTATAAAGAAGAAATAAAATTAAGTAGATATGTTATAAGAACTAGTGTTAAAAATATAGACTTAATACCTACAGGACCTACTCCTCCTAATCCAATTGAGTTATTATCTTCAAGAAATAATGAAACTGTATTAGAAGAATTACAATATCATTATGATATCGTAATATTAGATTGTCCTCCAGTATTAGGATTAAGTGATACGTTAATTATGTCTAAGTTTTCAGATGTTAACTTAGTAATAGTTGCAAGTAATGATACACCAATTGAATACTTAGAAAGAGTTAAAAAAGCTTTTGAAGCTGCTAATAGTAAAATAGATGGTGTAGTAATAAATAAAGCTAATGTAAAAGGAAATATTTACAATAGTTATTATGCAAATGATTACTATACAAGTAAAGATAAAGAGAGTTAGTTTATTATAAAAAAATAGGGGTGTTAAAAATGAGAGAAGAAATTATGAAAAAGCAATTAGATACTATTGATAATACAAAATCAGAATCAGTATTATTTAAAATTAAGCATTATACGTTTTTATTTATCAAAAGACTATTTGACATTATAGTTTCTTTTGTAGGTGTTATTTTAATGTTACCATTAATGCTTATAGTAAAAATTTCCTATATTTTAACTGGAGATTTTCATAGTATATTTTATCAACAAAAAAGAATAGGTAAAAATGGTAAATATATTTATATTTATAAATTTAGAACAATGGTTTATAATGCTGAAGAAATATTAAAAGAAATATTAAAAAAGCCAAAATATAAAAAAGAATGGAAAGAAAAACAAAAGATTACTGATGATCCTAGAATAACTAAAGTTGGTAAAATATTACGTAAGACATCATTAGATGAAATTCCTCAATTTTTAAATGTTTTAAGAGGAGATATGTCTTTAATTGGGCCAAGACCTTTAGTTGAAGGAGAATTAGATGCTCATAATGGTAATCATAAAATTTATGAAAGTGTAAGACCTGGTATAACTGGTTGGTGGGCTTGTAGTGGTAGAAGTAATATTGATTATGATGAAAGATTAAAATTAGAATATTTTTATGTGAAAAATCAATCTTTATTACTTGATATAAAATGTATATTTAAAACTATAAAAGCTGTTATTTTTAAGACAGGAGCTAAATAGTAAACGATACGTAAAGTATCTTTTTTTTTACGAATAAATAGTATCATTGATACTTTTTTATTGACAAAATATAAAATCTAATATAAAATCTAATTTATAAGAGCGAATAAAAAGAATAAAAAGATAGAATTGTTTAATCAAGCTGGTCAAGAAGAAGAAATTAATCTCTACATAAAGTTAAGCATTGATGAAATTGTAAATCGCATTATAACGGTTTCTTTTCACAATGCTTCTTATAGCTTCAATTAATTATGATGGTGATAAATAATGAAAAAATTTTGTGAAAATTGTTTAAAAGAAGTAAATTGTAAATATTATGAAAAAGAAAAAGAAATTTTAATTGATAATAAAAAAATTAAATATTTAGAAAAATATTATATATGTGATGAATGTAATAATAAATTTTATGATGATTTGCATGATTATAATGTTCATATAGTAAATAATGAATTGAGAAAACTAAATGATATTATTACTATAGATGAAATAAAAGAAATTATGAAAAAATATAATATTGGGAAAAAACCTTTATCTATAGTTTTAGGATTAGGAGAAATAACTATTACTAGATACTTAGATGGTAGAAATCCTAATAAAGAAAATTCTGATCTCCTTAAGAATATAAATAATAATCCATTATTATATGAAATGTTTCTAATTACTAATAAAGATAAAATAACAGATATAGCTTTTAAAAAATCTTTAGGTAAAACTAAACAATTAGAACTAGTTAAAGAAAAATCTAAATTATATGATTCAACACTATATATCATAAAAAAGATGGGAGAAATAACACCTTTAGCAATTCAAAAAATATTATATTTTGCTCAGTGCTTTTCTAATTATTTTTTAAATAAAAACTTGTTTGAGGATTTAGCAGAGGCATGGGTATTTGGACCTGTTTATAAAGAAATATATGATAGTTTATCTTATTATAAATATGATAAAATTAATTATGATGAATTATTAAAAGATTATAATTATAACCTTAATATAGAAGAAGAAAAATACTTAGATGAAATAATTAAATATTTTGGTTGCTATAGTGCTAAAATTTTAAAAGAAATGTCTCATTTAACAGAACCTTGGCTTGAAGCAAGAAAAGGATTAAATGAAAATGATTATTCAAAAAGAAAAATAGATTTGAATTCGATAAATGATTATGTTAATAAAATTTGTCGAGAATATAACATTAAAACATATTTAGATTTAAATAAATATAGTGAATCATTATTTAAGGAAGCTAGAAATAAAATTTAGAATTTTTTTACAAGACAAAAGCATTGTCATTGAAGATTTTTGCCGTTTACGGCAAAAATCTTCAACGGAGGATAATATGGAAAAAATTAAAAGGATTAAAAGAGAAATATATTTAAATAAATTAATAAACAAAAGAGAGAATGGATTAATAAAAATAATTACTGGAATAAGAAGATGTGGTAAATCATATTTATTACATCCTTTATATACTGATTATTTAAAATCAACAGGTGTTAAAAAGGATCATATTATAAGAATTCAATTAGATATAACTGAAAATGTAAAATACTACCATAACCCTGATGCTCTAAATGACTATATTAATTCTCTAATAAAAGATGATGATATATACTACATAATTTTAGATGAAATTCAAAAGGTTGATAATTTTGAATACTTACTAAATGGATTACTATATAAAGAAAATGTCGATGTATATGTTACAGGCAGTAATTCTAAATTTTTGTCATCAGACATAATAACTGAATTTAGAGGAAGAGGAGATCAAATTAGAGTTATGCCATTTACATATTCAGAATTTTTAATGACATATAATGGCGAAAAAGAAAATGCTTGGAATGAATATATGACATATGGAGGACTACCTCTTGTATTATCTAAAAAAACAGATGAAGAAAAATCACAATATTTAAAAGAACAATTTGAAAATACATATATTAGTGATATAGTTGAAAGAAATTCAATTCAAAGAATAGATGTCTTAGATTCACTAATTAATATGTTGGCTTCAGCTGTTGGGTCATTAACAAATCCTCAAAAATTATATGATACTTTTAAAAGCAATGGTGAAAAAGAACTATCATTAAATACCATAAATACTTATATGAAAAATGTTGAAGACTCATTTATTGTTAATAAGTCAAATCGATATGATATAAAAAGGAAAAAATATATTCAAACACCTCAAAAATATTATTTTACTGATATAGGATTGAGAAATGCTAGATTAAACTTTAGACAACAAGAAGAAAATCATATAATGGAAAATATAATATATAATGAATTAATTGTGAGAGGGTATAATGTTGATGTAGGTGTAGTAGAAATTAGAGATGGTAATGATAGAAAACAATTGGAAATAGATTTTGTATGCAATCAAGGTAATAAAAGATATTATATTCAATCTGCATTAAACATTGATAGTTATGAAAAAAATATCCAAGAGTCACGACCATTAAATAATGTTGGAGATAATTTTAAAAAGATAATTGTTGTTAAAGATAATATAAAACTTTGGAGAAATGATGATGGGATTTTAATTATAGGTATTCAAGAATTTTTATTAAATAAAGATAGCTTAGAATTATAATATAAATTATGGTGGTTTTATGGAAAAAATAAAAGAATATATTTCACAAGAAAAACAAATAAGTGAAATGGAATATGAACTAATAAAAGAATTTATTAAACTAAGAAAAGATGCTAACTTATCACAGCAAGATATTGCAAACCAGTCTAAAATAATTAGAACAACTATTGCAAGAATAGAAAATGGAATGAATTCACCACAGGTTAAAACTATGCTTCAAATATTAGAACCATTAGGATATACATTGAAGATAGAAAAAATAAATAATAAAGATTGAATAATTGTATCATAAATGATACAATTATTTTTGGTGATATGCTATGAAAAAATTAGCTGCGTATTATATTGATGGTAAAGTAAAATATAATAAAATAGATGGTTTTTATTATTATCAAGATAAAGAAAATTATTTATTTTCACAGGGTATTTATAAAACAAAGATTAAAGAAGAAGATTTACCAAATTATTATATAAAGATATGGTTATATCCAAGATATGTATATATATATCTTTAAAAGATATAAAAGATATATATTATAAACCAAATTTTCATTTTAATCATTGGAGAAAAGATGATTCATTATATATATCGTATAAAAATAAACTAAATATAGACGAAAGAGGTTCTTGTGATAATTGGGATGTAGTAATATGGGGTTCAGAAATAGATCATTTTGTTAATGAATTAGAAAAAGATAATTATAACAAAATAAAAATTCAAGAAATAAAAGATTTGATGAATAAAAAAGACAAATGGTTCAAATATTGGGATGAACATAATTGGAATGGTAATTATTTTTTTACATCAGAAGAAGTATGGAAAGAAATACTTGATGACAAAGTGAAATAGATAATATAAATAGAAAAAATATAAAGTATTTATACCTACAATATCATTTTCTTTAGAATATAATATGGTTATAGAAGAATAACATTAGAACTTAGAAATCAAGGTTATAATGTTAATCATAAGAAATTTTATAGATTAATGGTTAAATTAGGTTTAAAACCATTAAAAAAATAAAAGAAAGTATTCATCATATAAAGGAACAGTTGGTAAGATAGTGGATAATATAATTAAAAGAGAATTTGAAGCAGAAAATCCAAATGAAAAATGGTATACCGATATAACAGAATTTAATCTTCGAGGAGAAAAGATTTATTTATCACCAATATTAGATTGTTTTAATGATGAAGTAATATCTTACAATACTTCTGAATTACCAATTCTAAGAACATGTTTAGCTGAACGTTTACCATTTTTAATGTAATCTTTAATAATATAGTTTAGATTTAGAAATGCCTAATCTTATATAAATACCTTCTAACATATTAAATATAACACATAACAATACATTACGCGATACTTAAGCTGCTAAAAAACTAGATTTTATTTAGGTTAATTTAATTTTATTTTTCAAAACCATCAAAGTATGGAGATACAAAGATTCATTTATTTAAAACTGATAAATTTTTGTGTAGGGAAAAGACGGAAAAACTATTGATATATTATTTGTCTAATGCTATAATTTAAGATATATTGTGAAGTTTTGAACTTTATGAAATAAAAGGTTGTAATATTTTAGATGATAGAAATCGTAAAGAAAAGTGTGAATTATATAAAACCTACAAAATTTGACTTTATACCAACAATTTAAAATATTTAAAACTTACCAACGAAATATATAACGGATTGCTCTAATAATTATGGACCATATCATAAAAACTAATACTACATATGATTTTAAAAGCATTGAAAAATAAAACATTTAAATAGTAAAGCTAATATTAAAAAGGTTAGGTAAAACAAAAGAACTAATTGAATATGTAACTGATGCAATAGACCCGACAAACTTAAAAACATAATTTGGAAGAAAATTAAAAATAAGATTTGAGGATGAAATTATAAAGGTAATAGGTTGGTATGTAGCACATCTAGGATATTTGGGAAGGTAAATTTTATATGGAGGGGAATATTAAATGAATATCGATATTATATGTCCATTATATAAAGCTGAAAAATATATAACAAATCTAAATAATTCAATAATGATGCAACAAAATGTAAATATCAATACAATACACTATATATTAACAGAAAGTAAAGATAATACGGAAAAAATTTTACAAGAAAATGCGATAGAATATAAAAAGATAAAAGCTGAAGAATTTTCTCATAGTCTTACTAGAGAGACAGAGGCAATGAAAAGTAACGCAGATATTATAGTTTTTATTACACAAGACATAGAAATAAGAGATAAATTATGGCTTTATAAATTAATAAGACCAATAGAAAATGGAGAATGTGAAGCAACATATAGCAGACAAATTGCAAAAGATGATGGCATAGAAAAATATACAAGAGAAATAAATTATCCTAAAGAATCTAAGGTAGTATCTAAAAAGGATGTAGATCAATTAGGTTTACGAACATTTTTCTTTTCAGATGCTTCTTCTGCAATAAGAGCAGATATATTTAAAAAATTAAATGGATATGATGGTAAAAAAATACCTATCAATGAAGATCAATATTTTGCTTATAAATTAATAATGAATGGGTATAAGATTAGATATTGTGCTGATTCAATAGTATATCATTCACATAATTTTACATTAAAGCAAATATTTAAAAGATATTATGATACAGGTGTGTTTTTTAAACAAAATAATTATTTAGACAAATATGGAACGAATAAAACTGGTGGTAGGTTAGCTATTTATACATTAAAAAAAGCAATTCAGGATAGAAATGTAAAAGTAATCTTACAATTCATACCTAATATGGCAGCTAGATTTATAGGAATGAAGATGGGAAAATATAAAAAAAATATAACAAAAATGAGTAGGAGATTAACTATGAATGAAGATTTAATTTCAGTAATTGTACCGGTTTATAATGTTGAAAAATATGTAAAAAAATGCATAGAATCAATTGTTAATCAAACATATAAAAATTTACAAATTATTTTAATAGATGATGGTTCAAAAGATAAAAGTGGAGATATATGTGATAATTATGCTAAATCCGATTCAAGAATTTTAGTTGTACATAAAAGTAATGGAGGGCTATCTGATGCAAGAAATAAAGGGATAAAAGTAGCAAAAGGTAAATATATAACTTTTATTGATTCGGATGACTATATAGATATTGATTATATAGAATATTTATATAATTTGATAAAAAAATACAATACTAAAATATCTTTTTGCAAGTATGAGATGATTTATGAAGAAAAATTGAATAAAACACATAATAAAAACGAAGATGAAAAGTTACTTTCAAAAGTAGAAGCATTTGAAGATATATTGTATGCAAAAAATTTTGAAGTTTCAGCCTGGGCGAAAATGTATTTAAAAGAGCTATTCAATAATGTTGAATATCCAAAAGGTAAATTATTTGAAGATAATGCAACAACTTATAAATTAATTGATAAAGTTGAAAACGTATCAGTAGGATTTGCAAGTAAATATTATTACATAAAAAGAAAAAATTCCATTACGAATAGAACTTTTTCAAAGGAACAAGCATATTTGATAAAGGCTGTTGATGATATGTGTCTATATCTTGATAAATACGACGAGTTAAAAGATGCTTGTAATCGAAAAAGGTATTGGGCAAGGATAAGCACCTTGAACAGAATGATAAATGCTAAAGAAAGAAATAAAAAAAGTGAAAAAGATTTAAGAAAAGATATAATGAACTATAAAAGTATTCTTTTTGATAAAAAAAGTTCTGTTAGAGATAAATTAGCACTTATATTATTAATTTTTGGAATACAATTTTATAAATTAGTTTGGAATATATATGAGAAAATAACTGGACGAAGGTAAAAAGGGAAAGTATATGGAAAAATTGATAAAGAAGACAATGAAAAAAATAATAAAAAATACGTATATTCGAAAAAAAATTGTGGTATATTTATATAATTTAAGAACATTTTTTTATAAAAGAAACAAAAAAGAAAAAGATGTTTATGATTATATGACATTATTAGAAAATAAAAGATATTTTTGTAAAGAAACGTATCAACCTAATATTTTTTATGGTATTTCTAATTCTCTAAAAATATATTCTAACTACAATGATAAAATTGAATGCTGCATTGAGCATGGTTTATATTTTGGTGATTTTTTAAATTATAATGAAGCAATTGATAGTGGATTACCTGCATTGATAACATTTGGAGAAAAAAGGAAAGAAATATTAAGAAAACTTGGTAGTAAAAAAATAATTATAGAAATTGGACCTTATATTAACTATGCAAAACCTTTATTATCAGATGAAAAAATAAAAAAACAAAAAGAGGAAAACGGGAAGACATTATTGGTTTTTCCAGCACATTCGATTGATGATTCACAAACAGATTATAATATGAATTTGTTTGTTGATTATATTGAAAAAATAAAAAAAGAACATAATTTTAAAACAGTTCTTGTCTGTTTATATTTTAGGGATATTGAGCTTGGTAGGCAAAAAATATATAAAGACAAAGGATATATAGTTTGCTCAGCTGGTAGGAGAGAAGATAAAGAATTTTTGTCAAGGCAGAAAACTTATCTTTTACTATCAGATTATGTCCTTTCTAATTCAGTAGGTACACATGTTGGATATTCTATTTTTTTGAAAAAGCCACAAAGCATTTATAAACAGACAATAGAGTATAATGCGAAAGAGGAGAATAATCAAAATATAGCAAATACAAAACTTGATAGTTTCAAAAATCAGAAAGAAGAAATAAGTAATTTATTTACACAATATAATGAAAATATTACAAAGCAACAAATAAAAGTTTGTAATAAATATTTTGGCTTAGATAAAATTAAAACGCCAGAAGAATTACATTTTATTTTTGATTTTTGTAAAAACATTGCTATATCAAGTAAGCATAAAGAAAGCAATTTCTTAACTAAATTTAAAGAAAATTATGAAAATTTAGATGATAAAGAAAAAAGAATTTTGTTAGAATCAAATGAGGAGTTATTACATCAAAATGAATAATAAAGTTATTAAATCAGGAATATGGTATACTATTTGTAATTTTTTAGTCAAAGGTTTGACATTTATTACAATGCCAATTTTTACGAGAATAATGACTAGTAGTGATATTGGAAATTTTTCAAATATTACATCATGGTTTAACATATTGGCCATTATAACTACGTTTGAGATATATTCTTCGGTTTCTATTGCAAGATTTGATTATAAAGATAAATTAAATGAATATATTTCCTCATCATTAATTTTGGGGACACTTATAACATTTATGTTTTATATAATTGTTTTAATTTTTAATTCTTTTTTCATTAATTTGTTTAATATGGATTTAAAAACTATAAATATAATATTTATTTATTTATTATTTTATCCATCAATTCAAATGTTTATGATTAAAAATCAAATTAATTATAACTATAAAAATACGATAGTTTTAACTATGATAAATGCAATATGCTCTACATTGTTTTCTGTTTTATTTGCATTATTTTTTTCAAATAAATTATATGGTAGGATAATAGGTTATTTTATACCATTAACAATAGTAGCATTTATGGTATACGTATATATTATATTTAAAGGTAAAAAAATATCAATCCAATATTGGAAATATGCTTTAAAAATATCGTTTCCATTAATATGGCATTTACTTGCAGGTTATATATTAAGTTCATCTGACAGAATTATGATTACTAAATTGATATCTCCGGAGGCTAATGCTTTGTATAGTGTTTCATATACTTTATCTATGGCAGTATCAATATTATGGACATCAATGAATAATTCGTGGTCACCTTGGGCTTATGACCAAATGGATAAAAAGAATTTTCATAATCTAAGAGAAAAATCTAAACCTTATACTCTATTTTTCTTAATAATAGTTTTTATATTTATGCTTTTCACACCTGAGTTATTATTAATAATGGGAGGAAGAAATTATATACAAGCTAAATATGTTATGCCTCCTGTTATGGTTGGATATATATTTCAATTTATATATTCTTTATATGTTAACATTGAATTTTATCATAAAAAGCAAAAAAATATTGCTATTGGAACAATAATTGCAGCTGTAATAAATGTTATATTAAATCTTATTTTTATTCCAATGTTTGGATATATTGCTGCTGCGTATACAACGCTTTTTGGCTATTTTATTTTATTGTTAATACACTTTTTATTTGTAAAAAAGATGAAATGTACAAATTGGTATGATACAAATTTTTTTGTAAAAGTATCTATTTTGGCTATATGTTCGGTAATAGTATTTAATATATTTTATATGTATTCTATTATTAGATATATTTTGATAATTATAGTTATTGTTCTATTAAGTATACTTACTTTAAAAAACAGAAAACTATTATGTCAATGTGTTAAGGAAAAATCATATAAGAAGTTATATGAAACTGTATGCAGATTTTTTAAGGAGAACAAATGATATGAATATAAATTTGAAAAAACTTTTTTTTAATATAACATTTATATATATAACTTTGAAATTTATAATTTATACAAATAATTTTGTTATTAAATCAATTGATTATATTTATTTAAGTATTATGATGTTCTTAATATTAGCATTTTTTTGGAAAAATAAAGTTAAAATTGCATATACTATGTTTTTTATTATAATACTATTTTGTGTAATATTAATTACGCAAATACTATTTAATTCGTATGGATTTAGTAATATTGCTAACATTATTTTATTTGCTGTTATTGCATTTTTGCTGTTTAAAGATAATGATTTCTTTGACGATATATACTTAAAAAAAATAAATCCTGTTTATTTAATAATTTGTATATATTTAATTTATTATATAATTGAATCATATTTACATGGTTATTTAGGTTTCAGTACAACCAATTTTTATTTACCAACATTAGGAGATAAAAACTGGAGTAGTCTTGTTATTTTTTTGTTTTTAATTTTATGTTACAAAAGAAAATATATATTAGGAAGCATAATTTCATTGGTATATATTGTGTTGTTAAATAGCCGTATGGGTCAAATTGCTGTAATTTTATTTATGATATTAGAATTTTCAAGAAGATATCCAATAATTAAGAAGGTTTATAATAAGATTTGTAAAATTAACGTATTAGGAATTTTTGTGACCATAATTATTTCTCAGTTATTGATAATAGGAATTAGTTATTATTGCGTGTATTATATTCCTAAAAGTGAAATATCTGATTATCGAGAGTCAATTATGGATAACTCTAATGCTATGAGAGTTAGATCAAATGTATATGCTATGAATGAAATAATTAAGAATCCTAAACTTTTAATTAGTGGATATGATAATCAGATTAAAGAAAAACTTGGAGTTGCTGATACAGAACATTCTACAACTTATGAAGGGTTTAGACTAGTTCAACCACATAGTTTATTATTAAATTTAATATTAAGATATGGAATTATTTTTTCGGCAATATATTTAATATTTATATCTTATATAATAAAAAAATATATTAGTAATGATAATTTATCATTTATTATAATTTACATATTTATGAATATGATTTTACATAGTTTATTTAGCTACGAATATTTAATATATTTCTTTTTTGTACTATCGATATCAAAAAGGAACGAAAAAAGAAAAATTAATATATGTAGATATTAGCTATTTTTTTAGCTAGTGTTAGTTTAAAAGGAACACCAAATAATTTAATGTCATATATAATAAGAATAGCATTAGAGAATTGAAATAGATATATTTATTATATGATTATAAAATATATTATGAAACCGAGTTGGGTCAATAAACTATATTTATGTAGTTGACTTGGCAAAAAGTTATGTAAATGTACTAAACTAGTTAAATAAAAAATGACAATGATTGTATATTTATAATTTAGAAGTAAGTAAAGGAATGATTGTGCTAGATGTTGCAGAAATCTTTATTGAAGCAACAGGAATGAAAGTAACAATAGTATATAGAAGATTTGGAGACATTGACGAATGTTATGAAGATGCTACAAAAGTAGAAAAAATTAAGTTGTAAAGTAGAAAAAGCATATTAGATATGTATTATGATTTTTGAAAAAATATTAAAAGTAAAAGTAACAATTGTAGTGAAAAGCAAAAAAGATGAGTGATAAAAATGAAAAAAATATTATTAATAATTTTTTTGATAATTGCTTGGATGGGAATAATATTCTTTTTTTCCAATATGTCAGGAGAAGAATCCGATGCTAAAAGTCAAGGTACTATAAGGCAAGTGATTGTCAAAGCAATAGCAATAACAAATAAACTAGGAATTACCAATAAACATCCAAGTGAAGAGAAAATAAATAGTATCGTACAATTACTAAATGGTTCACTAAGAAAATGTGCTCATGCTAGTGTATATTTTGTATTAAGCATTTTAATTTTTTGCTTTTTTGCAATATTCAATTTCAAAAAGAAACAATCCATTTTCTTAGCAATAATTTTATCTTTTCTATATGCTTGTACAGACGAATTTCATCAATTGTTTGTTGTTAATAGGACAGGACAATTCACAGATGTACTAATAGATACAATGGGAGCAATCATTGGTGCAATATCAATTAGTGGAACATTTAAAGTAATCAATAGAATATATGGTAAAAAAATTGAAGATTAAAACTAAAGAAAAATAATGAATAGAGAAACAAAAATTATTTTAAAGAGGAATTTAAAATGGAAAGGTTATTTAAGCAATGAAAAAAGAGCATTAAGGATAAAAGTAATTGTGAAAACTTAATTATCATTTTGTTGTATGACAAAGAAATAAGTATCAAATAACAAAGATATTTTATTCAAATTTGAAATGTTTATAATTTAAATGATAAAGATATTGAATTAAATGCAATAGAAGATATATTTGATAATAAAACAATACTATCAATAAAAAAATAAAGGATGATTTTATATTTTTAATAGAAAAAAATATATATTGTTCAGCTATAGAGAGAATAGCAATAAATTCTAAAAAAAGTTTTATAAATTAACTTTCTTAGTTTTTTTCTTGTATATAATTTATAATTTCAGATTTATCAGTTTTAATCAAAAAAAATCTTTCAAACCTTTTAAATATAACGATTTGGGAGATTTTTAAATAAACAAAAAGTGAGTATGCAAATACATTTTTTTATTTAATATTAAAAAATGTTTTTATTACTTAATTTTATGAATAAAAAATTGTGATTTCTATACTAATAATATAAAAAAATTAAAAATTTAATAGTACTCTTTATGTACTAAAAAAATAAAATTAAAATTTGGCAAGAAAATCCTTATAAATAAAAGGGGATGGAGAAACACAATGTAAAATTTCAAAACTGATAAATCTCCGTGAAAAATATTGAATATTCTGTTATAATTATTAATAATAAACATTTTATATAGAAATGTTATGTTTTTAATGAAAGGAGCGTAAAAATATGTGAAATCAAAAGTATTAATATGGCATACAATTTCTAATTTTCTTGTAAAAAAATAATATTTTTAACTATGCTATTATTCATAAGCTTAATGGCACCTGATGAAATCTGATATTTTTCAAATATAAATTAATGGTTTAACATTCTTGCGATTGTGACAACATTTGAAATATATTCTTCAATATCAATTGCAAGATTTGATTATAAAAAAATTTAGATGAATATATTTCTTTTCTGCTATTTTTTAGTATTGTAATAACAATTATGTTTTATCTTTTTATTTAAATTTGGGTATATTGCTATTGCATATAAAATCCTTATAGAGTGTTTATTATTATTTTTATACACTTTTTGTTTGTAAAAAGATTAAATTGCACCCATTGGTATGATACTAAGTTTTTAATAAAAATATTATTAATATTTGCAATAAGTTCACTATGTTTTATTTTATATAATTTTAATAATAGGCATTTTTATATATACTATATTTATAATAAAAAATAGAAAGGAAATGATATATTTCATAAAAGAAAAACTACAAACTATTAATTAAAATAATATTTAGAAAGAAGGTTATAAATTAATGAAAATTTTAGCAGTTATTCCAGCAAGAGCTGGATCTAAAGGAATACCAAATAAAAATATAAGAATAATTAATGAAAGACCATTAGTATATTACGCTATATCTAATGCTCTAAATTCAAAATATATTACAGATGTTATCGTTACTACTGACTCAGAAGACGTAAAAATAATTGCTTCTCAAATGGGTGCTAAATATAAAATACGAGATAGTTCATTGTGTGGAGATGAGGTTACTCTTGATTATGTAATTTATGATGCTATTCCAAAAGATGAAAAATGGGATTATATAGTCACAATGCAGCCAACTTCTCCAACGCTAAAAGTTGAAAGTTTAGATAATGCTATAAAATATACTATAGAAAATGATTATGATACTGTTCTTTCAGGAATAAACGCTCCTCATTTATCATGGAAAGAAGAAAATGGTAAAAAGGTTCCAAATTATACTGAAAGATTAAATAGACAATATTTACCACCATGCTACATGGAAACAGGAGCTTTTGTAATATCAAAAGCAAGTATTGTAACAGAAAAAACTAGAATAGGTAAAAAAGTAGATATTTTTGAATTAAGTGAAGATGAAGCACAAGATATTGATGATTTTTCTGACTTAGTAAATGCAGCAAATACACTTCAAAAAAATAAAGTAGCAATCTATGTTAATGGAAATAATAAGAGAGGCATTGGACATATTTATAGAGCATTAGAATTAGCGGATGAATTCTTTACTAAACCAGATATTTTTTATGATATAAATCAAACTGATAGAAATATTTTTGGAAATACAACGCATAATTTAATACCAATTAATGGTATAAATGAATTATTTAAAAAATGCCAAGAAAACAAATATACAATTTTTATAAATGATATTTTATCAACATCTATAGATTATATGATAGGTTTAAGAAATGTTTTACCTAATGCTAAAATAATAAATTTTGAGGATGATGGTGAAGGTATTATAAAAGCTGATGCTGTATTCAATGCTTTATATAGTAATATTGATTTAAAAAATGTTTATGCTGGGGAAAAATATTATATTTCTGGTAAAACATTTATGTTCTATGATCCAATAAAAATAAATAATGAGGTAAAGAATATTTTTATAGGTTTTGGTGGTGCTGATCCACAAAATTATTCTGATAGACTTCTAAAAATAATCTCAAATAGTAAATATAAAAATTATAATTTTATAGTTGTTTTAGGTAGAGCAAAAAGTAATGTTACAGAACTTTTAAAATATAATGAATTTAAAAATATAAAAGTTCTTCATGACATATCTAATATGCCAGAACTTATGTCGCAATGTGATATTGCTATTACTTCACGTGGAAGAACTGGTTATGAACTAGCAATGTTAGGAATACCTTCAATTGCTATGGCCCAAAATAAGCGTGAAGAAAAACATGGATTTGTTTGCGATGAAAATGGTTTTGCTTATATTGGATTAAATCCAGCAGATGAAGTAATTGAAGCCACATTAAATATGTATTTGAATATGAGTAAAAGTGTTCGACAAAATTATCAAAATATTCTTTTAAGTCATGATTTACGTAATGGAAGAAAAAGAGTTATGGGAATAATAAATAATTTATAAGGAAAGAGGTAATATATATGAAAAAAAATAAACCATATTTAATAGCAGAAATGGGTGTTAACTTTTATGACACCGCTAAAGAATTAAACATTTCACCACTTGAAGCAGCAAAACTTTATATTGACAAAGCACAAGAAGCTGGTGTTGATTGTTGCAAATTTCAGTCATATAAAGCAAATACAATTGTTTCTAAAAATTCTCCAGCATATTGGGATACAACAAAAGAGCCAACAAAGACTCAATATGAATTATTCTTAAAGCACGATAGTTTTGGTAAAGAAGAATATCAGGAATTATGTGATTATACACATAGTAAAGGAATGGATTTTACTTCTACTCCTTTTGATTATGAATCTGCTGACTATTTATATGACATGGTAGATTTTTATAAAATATCATCTTCTGATTTATCTAATTTACCATTTATTAAGCATATTGGTTCAAAAGGGAAACCAGTATATATGTCAGTTGGTGCTTCTTATTTATCAGAAGTTGATGTAGCAATTAGAACTTTGAAGGAAGCAGGATGTAAAGACATTGTTATTTTTCATTGCGTTTTATCTTATCCTACTGATCCTAAAGATGCAAATTTAAGAATAATAGAAACTTTAAAAAAAGTTTTTCCAGATGTTAGGGTTGGTTTTAGCGATCATGTAGCACCTGATGAAAGTATGATGACACTCGCTACGGCATATCTTTTAGGTGCTGAAGTAATAGAGAAACATTTTACTTTAAATAAAAAGCTACCAGGAAATGATCATTATCATGCAGGAGATCCAGAAGATTTTAAAAAGGCTATTGCTAATTTTAAATGGATAGATACAGTCCTTGGTTCTAGTGAAAAAACAGTTCTTGATTGTGAACTTGTTCCTAGAAGAGAAGCTAGAAGATCGCTAGTACTTACAAGAGATATGAAAGCAGGAGAAGTAATAAAAAAAGAAGACCTAATGGCAAAAAGACCTGGAACGGGTATATCTCCTGAATATATAGATATAGTATTAAATAGAAAAGTTAAATATGATTTAAAAGAAGATACTATTTTGAAGTGGGACATGATTTAAGAAATGCTATTTACTTTAACAAATTAAAAAGAAAATTAGGGTGTAAATTAACTCATACTTTTGAAGATGGTATTAAAGGTATTGTTGATTGGTGTATTAATAATGAAGAATAGATAGAGAATGTTTTATCTGGGGAATATTGGAAAAGTTATAGTATATTTTAATACCATTTATACTGCATTTGAAAAAGGTGTTGTGAATAATAAATAATTCTAGTTAAAGTGTATGCTAACTTATTATTTTAGTTTGGCTATACAGGCAATGTTTGTTAGCATAATTGTTAGTTTAATTGTCATTTCAACAAATTTCAGAAAGTCACGAACTATTGAATTTTGTGAAACATGTTTTGCAAAAAGAAAATACTTAAAATGGTTGATGAATTTGTATAAATGTATTTTTTAAAAGTTATAAAATTAAAATAAATATAATATGGAGTAGATGAATAATATGGAGAATATGAATTGTAGTAAAAGATTAGGGTATTTAGATATAGCTAGAGGTTTGGCAATAATACTTATGGTATGTGGTCACTGCGATACATTCGGGGGGGGGTATATAGAAAAGCTTATTAATTTATTTCATATGTCTGTTTTTATATTTATAAGTGGTTATTTATTTAAAAATAGAAATTTTAAAAATATTAAAGAACTTTTTAAATATATATTTCATAAAATAAAAAAATTATATATATTTTATTTAAAATATGAATTGTTATTTTTAATATTTACAAATGTGTTTTTTAAAATAGGATTTTATAGTTCTAATATTTCGTATGGTGGTAAAACGATATATCCTATTATATCTATTAATATTTTTTTGAAAAAAGTTATTGAAATTATATTAGGAATGGGTCGTGAACCATTTTGTGGTGCTTTTTGGTTTATAATATCATTGATATTTATTATTTTTGGATATTCATGTATAAAATTTGTTAGTAGTAATCAAAAAATAATTAATGAAAAAGTATTTGAAAAAATAGCAGTATTGATATGCTTTATTATTGGGTGTTTAATGCAAAAATTCTTAAATATTCCACGAGTTGCTCCAGCATTTACTTTAATGCTTATTTACGATTTGGGAAATGAAGCCTATATACATAGTAAATATATAAAATTTAATAATTATGTTTTAATGATAGTTTCATTTGTACTATTGCTAATTTTAAATAATTTTGGAAAAATTAGTATGAATAGTAATAATTTTTCCAATCCAATTTTTTTTATAATTTGCTCTATCTGTGGAATTTACTTTGTGCTTACATTAGCAAATTTAATTTTTACTAAAACCAAAGTATTATCTAAAAAGTTACAATATCTTGGATTAATTACATTAGAAGTAATGGCTTGGCATTTTATTGGATTTAAAATAGCAATGTGTATTCAAATTATTTTTAAACAGATTACATTTTATGACTTAGCTTATTTAACGGGACACAATAATGCTAATTTATGGTATTTACTTTATGTTGCTTGTGGATTAGGACTCCCGATTTTAATTTCTTTAACTAAAAATTTCGTAATTAATATTTATCATAGTAAATATGCAAAAAAAATGTTGAAAATGCCAAAAGCAAAGTAGGGAATGAATATTTAAATGTTTATCCTAATTTAAGAGATAAATATTCGATATATGTAACACTGCAAATGGAATAAATTTATAACTTAAAAATAAGAAAGGAAGTAAAACCTGAAAATATCAGTTGCAGGAATAGGTTATGTAGGATTATCACTTGCTACATTACTTAGTCAAAAAAATGAAGTTATGGCACTTGATGTCATAGAAGAAAAAGTGAATATGATTAATAATAGGGTATTTCCTATAAAAGATAAAGTTTATACAAGAGATATTTTTAGTACTGATTGATATTTTGTAAAAAACTTGTAATAAATAAAAATTAGCATAATATTTAAATGCTAATTTTTTAATGTGGAAACAATATGATAAAAAGTTTTTTAATATTGAATTAAATTAGAAATTCCCAAAATAAGAAGGAAATATAATTTATAGAATAAGTTCCCAAATTTTA